>JANXXR010000007.1 GCA_025350525.1 Deltaproteobacteria bacterium | reverse complement strand
GACCATAGGACGTTCAAGCCGCCGATCCGGGTCTGATAAGAAGTCTTCCGTGCCCCCGTGCGTGGCGGGCAGCTTACCCGAAGCAGCGCGCGGCGGTCGACGGACCCGCCGCGCAGGGGGAATTCAAGCGATGGAGATGGAGGCGCCCTTCAGCGCAGCGATTGCTGCAACTCGGGCACGTCGTCCTGCCAGCCGGACTCGACTGAGCCTGCGGTGAAGCGGGCGGGCGCGAGCGGCGGGCCGGTCGAGGGCAGGCCCCAGGTGGTCGAGGATGGCCTTCACCGGGCCGGGCTCGGTCAGGTAGGCGAGCACCACGCGGCGGCCGCCGCAGGGGCAGGAGAGCACGTCCTCGCGGAAGACCCGCAGCAGCAACTCGGCCCAAGGGATGCGACAGGGATTCCTCGGGGGCGGAGCGGGCGTGGAGGCGCCCTCGGACGGCAGGGGTGCAAGGTCACAGTGTTGGGTTGCGGCGAGAGGCTGCGGAACCACCTCTCGGCGCCAGTGGGAGGCCGGGGCGAAGACGCCGTGGTAGCGCAGCAGGTGGGCGCGCGGCGGCGGGACCAGCGTGGCGAGACGGCGAAGCAAGTGGGCAGGCTCGAGCAGGAGCGCCGTGCGCCCGTCGCCGAGGGGCCGCTTGAGACGGTAGGCGAGCCGGCCATCGGGGAGCTGGGAGAGTCGCTCCTGCGAGAACGGTGGGCGAGCGCCATAGCCGCAGAGATGTGCGAGCCCTTCACGGTCGTTCGCGTGCAGGTGCACCGCCGCGTGTAACGAGAAGCCCTGGAGGTATGCCGCGCGCTTCTTCGCGCGCCCGTGCTCTGGCGGCGAGGTCCCCAGCAGGCGCATCGCCTCGGCCTGTGCGGCGCCGAGAGCATCCAGTGGTCTCGCGTCGGCTTGCGCCGCCGTTAGTCTCGGGCGCAGCAACTGCTCGAGACGCGCAACGACGCGGCGGAGGACCGCCATCACGTCGTCGTCGGAGGGCGGCGCAAGCTCGACGAAGCGCACGTTGCCGTTCTCCCGCACGAACACGCCGTTGGGGATGGCGCAGTGAAAGTGCACGTTCAGGTTCAGCGCCCCGCCAAAGCGCTGGACGAAGGTGACCGCGCCCGTGCGGGGCGCGAGCGCTCCAGCGCGTCGGGCGCGCAGGCGCTGGTGGGCGAAGATCGCGCGCAGCGCGATGTCGAGCGTGCGCGTGATGAGCTGCGGATCCCGGGCGAGAAGGAAGCGCGCCCAGCGCGGCAGTGACAGGACCCACTGACGCACCGGCACGCGAGGGATCACCCGATCCACGAGGTGGGTCGCGGTGTCGTGCATCCGTCGGGTGGTGCACGAAGGGCAGAAGCCGCGCCCTTTACAGGACAGCGCCACCAGCAGTTCGTCGCCGCAAGCGGCGCATCGCACCCGCGCAAACCCGTGCGCGAGGATGCCGCACGCGAGGTAGCGCTCGAACTCGCCCACCACGAACCGAGGAAGACTCCCGCCCCCTCCGCTACCTTCCTCCACGTCGGCGAGGAAGGTCTTCCAGTGCGCGCGCACGGTCGCGTGCAAGAGCGTTCGCTCGGGCTCGCGCCGCCGGTAGCGTGACGCGACCGGCGCGAGCGCGCTCTTGCCTGCGGCCCGCGCCGCCACTGTCCCGTTCGCGGCCCCGGCCATCCAGCGGCGCCCTGTTTCACGAACCGGGCCAGCGTTACACTGCCTCTGGACCGAGCGACGTCACAACACGCGGTGCGTCCAGATCGCTCCATGTCGTGGAGCATTTTGGTTCGCCAGGTTCAGCGGCGGCCAAGGCTCAAGCAGGGTGTTGGAAGCAGTTGCAGTTCACTTCGGGGCTTGCGGGCCGATGGCCGCGAGACGTGTGCCAGACCGCGTACACGCGAACGATTTCTGCGTCGTCGTCGGCCCAGTAGTAGAGGTGATGGCCAGACTTCGGAAGCAACGCTCACCCCCATCGCCGGCGCGGGAGACGCCAGGTCGGGCGGGACGCCGGTTGGTGCGTAAGGTAGCCCGGAGTGCGGCGAGCGTCGGTGATGACGGAGCGCGGTGCGTAGCTCGTGCAAGAAGAGGTGCGGGGCAACCGGTCAGTCGGCGATCCACCACGCGACGATGGCTTCGAAATGGCTCGCTACCTCCGGCGAGAACTCGACCCGGTATCGTTTCACCGTAGGCGCTTGCGGAGGCGGTCGAGGACGGTCTTCGCGGGGATCGTCTGCCCCGCGCGGAATTGCTCTTCAGATCGTGCGATTGCCGCGTGCAAGCGCTCCCGATCGACATCATCGAACGCATCGCCTTCCTCGTCATCGAGGCTCCGCAGCAGGCGGTCGACCAACTCGGCCCGTTCCTCCGCGGTGAGCTTCAGCGCTTCAGAGACAATCTTCTCAGCATCGGGCGCCACCTCAGGAGTCTACGTTCGAGATCCGGTGCTCGACAAGGGGAACGCGTGATGGACAGCCCGTCCCTCGGGTGGATGCAGGAACCGCTTTGCGCGATCCTCCAGCGTGTGTTCGTCGCACTCACTGTGGACAATCCCGACGAAGCGCGGCGGATCAACCGCGCTGGGCGCGATCGTCGGCGTGGCGGATTCGACCGTTGGCGCGTCGCTGACCATCTGGGTCATCCCATCGAAACCCAAAGAATGCCATCAGGCTCGACTGCCGAGCGCTGGGCAGGGCGCTGGGCCTCGGGAAGGGCGACGGCGGGCAAGAGCTGACCACTTGAACACGTGGTGTTCATGTGTTATGATCATCCATGATCGGAGGCTTCAAGAACAAGGGTACCGAGGACATCTTCAATGGGGGAAATTCGAAGAGGGCCCGTGCGACCCTGCCCCAAGATCTGATGGCGATCGCCCGTCGCAAGTTGTCGCAAGTGCAAGCTGCCCGCACGCTGGAAGACCTCCGCCTGCCTGGCAACCACCTCGAGGCCCTGAAGGGCGACCGCGCGGGGCAATGGAGTATCCGCATCAACGATAAGTACCGGGTGTGCTTCATCCCGGACGGCAGCAATTTCCGGGATGTCGAAATCGTCGATTACCACTGAAGGAGGAACGCCATGCTACCCAAGAATCGCCCCCCGTCGCACCCAGGTGAAGTCCTTCTCGAGGACTGCATCAAGCCGCTCGAGTTCACCCAGGCCGAGGCGGCCAAGCGGTTGGGCGTGCCGATCCAGCGGCTGAACAGTCTCATCCGCGGCCGCCGGGCGATGAGCCCGGACACCGCCCTTCGGATTGCAACCGTGTTTGGAAGCTCGCCCGAGTTCTGGATGAACCTCCAAGCCAACTGGGACCTGTGGCACGCCCGCGAAAAGGTCGCTACGGATTTGAAGCACCTTCGCCCGATCAAGCACGCGGCGTAGTCAGCTCTGCAGAACCGAAGTCGCCGGGTCTGGCTCTCACGCGGGGCGGACTTGGCGTTGGGTTCACTCGAGGCTCGTTGCCCCTCTATTGCCCCCGACCGGGTCAAATCGAGCGGATTGGTGTCGACCAGCGTCAAACTGCATCTGACAGGTCAGGTGGCGTTCTCCCTCGGGATTCGGCCTTTCGCGTGTGTCATCGCCGAGTTCCGTGGAAGTGCCTGGTGAATTTCGAATCTCTGTGGGGACGCCACCTTCCTTGTTGGAGTTGTTACAGTTTTTCTGCCCGGGTGGGCCGTACTCCGTGGTTACTCCGTGGCTTCGGCGCTCTTCGGGTTCGTCGCGGGCCGGTCGAGCACCGCGATCGCTGCCTCCTTGGAGCCCTTCGCCAGGTGCATGTACCTCATGGTCGTGGTCAGGTCGGCGTGCCCGGCGAGTTCCTGAATCACCCTCGGTGGCACGCCCCGCATGGCGAGGTGGCTGCAGAAGGTGTGTCGCAGGATGTGGATCTGGCCCTTGTTGATGCCAAGCCCTGCCTGCAGCTGCGAGCGCTCCATCCAGCTTCGGAGGGTGGTCTCGTCCACGGCCCTTCCGTCGCGCTGGTAGAAGACCCGATCGCCGCGAAGGTGCCGGATGTCGTTCAGCCCCTTCTTCAGCGATTCGCTCATCGGCAAGACGCGCGAGCGGCCTCCCTTCGGGGAGACCACTTCGCCTTCCCACTCGCCGCGACGAACAGTCAGCAGCCCACGCTTGAAGTCCACGTCGGTCCACTCCAGGGCGACCATCTCGCCGCGTCGAAGACCAGCGTGGCCTCCCAACAGGACGGCAGCGAGTGCCTCAGGGCCGACCTTGGATGCGCCTTCAACGAGCCTCTCGAAATCCTCGAAGTCGTAGAAGGGCAGCTCGGGCAGGGTGGCGTTGAGCAGCTTGACGTTGACCGGCAGCACCTCGATCACCTGCCACTCGACGGCGATCTTCAGCAGCTTGGTCAGCACCGAGAGGATGCCGTTGACTGTCTTCGGATTGAGGTGAACCAGCTTTGCCTTCAGCCTCTGGATCTCCTCGTGCTTGATCTCGTCGAGCCGCTTCCGACCGAGAAGCGGAACGAGGTAATTTTTCAGAATCATCTTCTTGCTGGCGATGGTGCTCGGCTTCTGCCGGTTCGCAATCGCGTACTCTTCCACGAATCGCGACTCGAACTCCGCCAGCGTTGGCACCTCCTTCTTGAGCATCCTGCCGAGGGCAATCTCCCTGAAGCGCTGCTCTCCCCACTCGCGGGAAAGAGTCTTCGAGTTCGGGAACGGCGAGCTGACGCGCTCGCGATGGTGCCTGCCGTCCGGCTGGGTGACGTGGATGTCCACTTCGAATCCGCCTCTTTTCAGCTTCCGCACTTTCACGCTCATCGCTGAGCCTCCAGCGACAGCGCGCCCTCTTGCTGAAGCCAGTCTAGCAGGACGGCCCGACAGACCCTCACCCGTCTGCCGATGCGGATCACGCCTGGGAGCTGGCGGCGCTCGATCATCGCGTAGGCTGCCTTGCGCGAGAGCCGGAGGATCGCGGCGACCTCCTCCACGGTGAGCAGGAGCCCATCCGTGATCGGCTCGAGGTTTTCCCTCGTCGTCGCCGCCGCGCGGCGGTCGCCGCGCCTGGCTCGCCACTCAGCCATGACCGAACGCTCTCCTTGTCGTCGACAGCAAAAGATGCTACTACACACATCATGTCTTACGCAATGCGCACGTCAGCGATCCTCGAAGAGAGCACGCCGCGCGCGCAGTCAATTTATGACCTACTGTCTGACGTTGTTGTACGAACGATGGTCCGAAGGTGACGTCCGATGCTACAAGCGAAACCGATATCGCCCGCAACTGGCCGTCCGATTTCGGACCCTGCTCGTGAGGATGCCGTGCCCTCCGCCCCCGCAACGACTGGCGAATCCGCGGGCCGGCCGGTGCCTCCACCCGCGCCCGGAATGGGCGGGCTAACCGCTCCGGCCCCTCCCTCCCAACGACTGGATGGAGGGGCCGGAGCAGTTGGTCCTGTGAGAGGAGTGGAGGCAGGGGGTGTTGGTGCCAGTGTTTTGGAGGCGGGGGCGGAGGTGAAAAAACAAGTTGGTTCCTGGAGAGGACGGTTGACGGCAAGGGATCGGGAGTTGGTGGGGCACTTGGGGTTGGTGAGGTATCTGAGAACAA
>JANXXR010000725.1 GCA_025350525.1 Deltaproteobacteria bacterium | reverse complement strand
GCGACGAAGAGGAGCTTGCGACGAATCCGCCTCACGCCCGAATCCGAATCATCATCAAGTCATCCAGTGACTTGAGCGTTTTGGTCGTTTATGCACCTTCCGCCAAGCCGGAGCGACATGGAGCTGGATTACGCCATCGCTGGAGGAGGTCTTTCGGGGACCCTCCTCGCCCTCGCCCTCCGGGCGCGGCAGCCCGAGGCGCGCATCGCGCTCGTCGAGCGGGGCCCTCTCTTGGGCGGAAATCATCTCTGGTCCTTCCACGCCGCCGACCTTCCGGAAGAAGCGCGCGGGCTGATCGAGCCGCTGGTCGTGCGCCGCTGGCCTGCCTACCACGTGGCCTTTCCCGACGGGGCGCGGACCATCCGTCTGCCCTACGCCTCCATCTCATCCGCGCGCCTCGACGCCGTCGGCCGCGCCGTGCTGGGCGACGCCGTCCTGACCTCTGCTCCGGTGATCCGCCTCTCCGCCTCGGAGGTGGAGCTCGCCTCTGGCCGGGTGCTGCGGGCGCGGCGGGTGATCGACGCGCGCGGCCCGCTGACGCTGCAGCCCCAAGGCGCCATGGCCTTCCAGAAGTTCGCCGGAGTCGAGCTGCGGGTGGCCCGCGCGCCGGAGCTGCCCACGCTGATGGACGCCTGCGTCGAGCAGCGCGACGGCTTCCGCTTCGTCTACCTGCTGCCGCTCGCGCCCGACCGGGTGCTGGTGGAGGACACGCGCTTCTCCATCTCGCCCACGCTCGAGGTCGCGCAGGTCGAAGCGGACGCCCTCGCCTACGCCGCGGAGCACGGGCTCTCGGGAGAGCTGGTCCGCCGCGAGCACGGCGTGTTGCCCTTGCCCCTCGACGGGCTGCCCAAAACCTCCGGCACCCTGCACGCCGGCTACGGCGGCGCCTTCTTCCATCCAACCACCGGCTATTCCTTTCCGGCGGCGGTTCGCCTCGCGCTGCACGTCGCCGGGCGGCCTCCGGAGCAGGCGCTCGACGCCAGCTTCGATCGTCTGGTCTCGGAGCTGCGCGTGCAGCAGCGCTTCTGCATGATGCTCAACCGGCTCCTCTACCGCGCCGTGCCCGAGGCCGAGCGCTGGCGCGTGCTGGCGCGCTTCCACCAGCTGCCGGAGGAGACCATCGCGCGGTTCTATGCGTTGCAGATGACCGGGCAGGATCGTGCCCGCATCGTCTGCGGCCGCCCGCCCCGCGGCATCTCCTTGCGCTCCGCCTTCCGGGAGCTGCGTCCATGAGCGAAACCGCGCTGCAGCTCGATCCGCCGCTTATCGCCTGGCTCGAAGATCGCCTTCCCGCGCCGCTGCTCGAGCGCACGCTGCGCGGCCCCTTGCGCGAATTCGTCGCCCGCCCCGGCAAGCAGCTGCGGGCGCGCCTGGTGGCCCTCTCTTGGGGGCTGTCGGGCGGCAAGGGCGATCCTCCCGCCGACCTCTGCCTCGCAATGGAACTGCTGCACGCCGGGTCTCTGATCATCGACGACATCGAGGACTGCTCGGAGGAGCGCCGCGGCGCCCCCGCGCTCCACCTCGCGGCCGGGCTTCCGGTGGCGCTCAACGCCGGCAACTGGCTCTACTTCGCCGCCCTCGAGCAGCTGGGCGCGCTGCCCATCGATGAGCGCCGCGCGCTCTGCGTCCTGCGCCGCGCCAGCACCGGCCTCGCCCGCTGCCACGAAGGTCAGGCCCTCGACGTCGGCGTGCGGGTCTCGTCGGTCGCGCAGCGCGACGTGCCGGGGCTGGTCCTCGCCATCGCCGAGCGCAAGACCGGCGGGCTATCGGCGCTCTGCGCCTCGCTCTCGGCGCTCTGCGCGGGCGCGCCTCCGCGAGTGGAGCGGGCCCTCGAAGCCTTCGGCGAGTCGTTGGGCGTCGCGCTGCAGATCCTCGACGACACCGGCGCGGTCCGCTGCGAGGAGCGCCGCGGCAAGGGCGAGGAAGACTTGCGCAACGGCCGCGCCACCTGGGCGTGGGCGCTGGTCTCCGAGCGGGCGCCGGCGCCGGTGTATCGATCGCTGCAGCACCTCTCGGCGCGCGTCGAGCAGGGATCCTTGCCGCCGTCGATGCTGGTCGAAGAGCTGCGCCCGCTCCTGGGACGCGCCGGCGGCGAGGCCGCGCGGCATCGGCTCGACGACGCCATCGCTGAGCTGCGGGCGGCGCTGGGCCCGTCTCGCGCGCTGGAGGAGACGGCCGCCCTGGTCCGCCACATGGAGGAGAGCTATGGCTAGGCGCGTGGCGGTGGTGGGCAGCGGCTTCGGCGGCCTGGCGGCGGCGGTGCGGCTGCAGGCGCAGGGCTTTTCGGTCACGCTCTTCGAAGGGCGCGACCAGCCCGGCGGCCGGGCCTACGTCTACCGCGAGCAAGGCTTCACCTTCGACGCCGGCCCCACCGTCATCACCGCCCCGCAGTGCCTGGAGGAAGTCTTCGCGAGCGCGGGCCGCAAGCTCGAAGACTACGTCGAGCTGCTCCCGGTGACGCCCTTCTACCGGCTGCTCTGGAGCGACGGCGACCAGATGGACTACGCGGGCGCCGGGCTGGCAGACGAGATCCGCCGCCGCAGCCCCGAGGACGCCGAGGGGTACGAGCGCTTCGTCGACTACTCGCGGCGCGCCTACGCCCGCGGCTACACCGACCTCGCCGCGGCGCCCTTCCTGCGCTTCGCCGACATGCTCCGGGTCGCGCCCGACCTCGCCCGCATGCGCGCGGACCGCTCGGTCTACAAGACCGTCGCGCGCTTCGTCCGCGATGAGAAGGTGCGCGAGGCGCTCAGCTTCCACTCGCTGCTGGTCGGCGGCAACCCCTTCGAGACCAGCTCCATCTACACGCTCATCCACTACCTCGAGCGATCGTACGGCGTCTTCTTCCCCCGCGGGGGCACCGGCGCCCTGGTCCGCGCGCTGGTGCGGCTCTTCGAGGAGCTGGGCGGCGAGGTGCGGCTCTCGACGCCGGTGCGCGGCATCGAGCTCTCGGCCGGGCAACACCTGGTCCGCACCGACGCCCATCCCCGCGAGGCCTTCGACGCCGTGGTCTCCAACGCCGACGTCCACCACACCTACGCGAAGCTCTACGGCGCCTCGGCGCAGGGCCGCGCCTCCGCCCGCAAGCTGGAGAAGAGCGAGTGGTCGATGTCGCTCTTCGTCCTCTACTTCGGCGCCCGCGGCACCTGGCCGGGCCTCGCGCACCACAGCGTCCTCTTCGGGCCGCGCTACGAGGGCCTGCTGCGCGAAGTCTTCCACGGCAGCGAGCTGCCCAAGGACTACAGCCTCTACCTGCACGCGCCCTCGGTCACCGATCCCTCGCTGGCGCCGCCCGGGGACTCCAGCTTCTACGTGCTCAGCCCGGTGCCGCACCTCGGACACGCGCCCATCGACTGGGCCCGCGAGGCGCAGCCGTACGCCGACCGCATCTTGCAGACACTGGAGGAGCGCCTCCTGCCCGGCCTGCGCGAGCGGCTCGTCGTTCAGCGGGCCTTCACGCCGGAGGACTTCACCACCCAGCTCAACGCCTTCCAGGGCGCCGCCTTCTCGCTGGCGCCGCTGCTCACCCAGAGCGCGTGGTTTCGTCCGCACAACCGCGACGACTCGATCCCGGGCCTCTACCTGGTGGGCGCGGGCACGCATCCGGGCGCTGGGCTGCCGGGCGTGATCAACTCGGCCAAGGCGACTGCGGAGCTGGTGCTGCGCGACTTCGCCAGCAGGAGCGCGGCGTGAACGGCGTCGCCCTCTCGCGCGCGGTGCTGGCGCAGAACTCGAAGAGCTTCGCGCTCGCCGCCCGCCTGCTCCCGCCCGGCGTGGCCGACGACGCCGCGGTGGTCTACGCCTTCTGCCGCCGCGCCGACGACTGCATCGACCTCGCGCGCCCCGCCGTCCGCCCGCTGGCGCTGGCGATGCTGCGCGCCGAGGTTGCCTCGGTCTGGTCCGGCGCTCCGCAGGATCTCCCGCAGCTGGCTGCGCTTCAGGAAGTGGCGCAGCGCCGCGCCATCCCCCGCGACTACTTCGACGAGCTGCTCGACGGGATGGAGATGGACGTCCGTGGCGAGAGCTATTCCTCCCTCGCCGACCTGCTCCTCTACTGCCACCGCGTCGCCGGCACCGTGGGGCTCGTCATGTGTCACGTCATGGGCGTCCGCGACCCCCGTGCGCTCAAGCGGGCGGCCCACCTCGGCATCGCCATGCAGCTCACCAACATCTGCCGCGACGTCGCCGAGGACTGGGAGAACGCGCGCGTCTACCTGCCCCGCGCCCTCTTCGGCGAGGCCGTCGCTGCGGGCCCGTTTCCGGCGGCGCTGCGGGAGCGCGCGCGCAGCTCCGTCCGCGCGCTGCTCGACGAGGCCGAGCGCTACTACGCCTCCTCCGACCTGGGACTCGCGCTGTTGGGTTGGCGCTGCGCGCTGGCCGTCCGCACCGCTCGCTTCGTCTACGCCGCCATCGGCCGCCGCCTCGAAGCGCTGGGCTGCGACGTCCTCGCCGGCCGCGCCGTGGTCCCGCTCTGGCGCAAGCTCCTCTTGGCCGGCCGTGCGCTGGTCGTTGGCCTGCGGGAGCTGCCCTTCGGCTCGCGCTCGCCTGGCGTGAAGCTCTCGGTGCTGAGGTTCCCCGATGACGTCCTTCCTCTCTGACCTGGCCGTCTACACCGGCCGCATCCGGCTCTTCGACCGGCGCGACTGGCTGGTCTGGACCGCCTGGGTGGGCCTGCTCGCCTCGCTCTGCGCGGTGACGCTGGGCTTCGTCCTCTTCGGCAGCCTCCACGGCGTGGCGTTTCCTCCCGAGGCGTGGCTGGTCTCCGTGGGCGCTGCCGTCTTCACCATCGCAGCGGCGGTGGACGCCATCGGCCACCGCACCATCTACAAGGAAGAGATCCGCCGCGCCGAAGGCCTGGTCCACGGCGTGACCATCCTCTGCGGAATCGCCAGCTGCGTCTTGCTCTGCGCCGCTTACCGCGGTGGCCGCGCGGCCTCGATCCCTGCTGCCGTCTTCACCGGGCTCTCGGTGCTCTACAGCGTGGTGGACGAAGCCTTTCACTGGCGCCGCTACCTGTCAGCGCAGTCGGACCGCGTCGAGATGTGGTCGCACGTCTTCATCTTCACCGGCCACCTGACCATGATGACCGCGTGGTGGGCCTGGCTCCTCTCGGGCTACGCCGGAGTCGAGGCGACGTTGCGCGCGGCAGCCTGAACCCAGCCCTGCGCCGAGAGCGCGGAGAGCAGCTTCGCCTCCTGCGCGCCGTCGAGCGGCAGGAGCGGCGGGCGCAGCGGCAGCCAGCCCGGGTCGTTGCGAGCCAGGGCCAGCGCCCGCTTGAGCGCCGGGATGATGGGCAGCGCGTCGAAGATGCCGCGCACGACGTCGAGCGCGTCCTGCAGCGACTGCGCCTGTGGCGAGTTCCACCGCTGGTAGAGCGCGTCGATGGCGCGGGCGTTGAGGTTGGCCGTGGCGGTGATGCACCCCGCCCCGCCCCTGCGCAGATTCTGCAGGAGAAAGCGCTCGCTGCCGACGAAGACCTGGAAGTCCGGCACCGCCTCGAGGACGGTGCGGGTGTTGTTCCAATCGCCCGAGCTGTCCTTGATGCCGGCCACGATCTGCCCGTAGGAAGTGCGCAGCCGCTCGATCACCCGCAGCGGGATGGGCACCCCGGAGAATTGGGGTATGTGGTATAAAAAGACGCGCAGCCGCGGATCGGACACCCGGTCGATCACCGCCGCGTAGCTCTGGAAGAGGGCCTCGTCGGAGAGGTTCTTGTAAAAGAAGGGCGGCAGCACCAGCACTCCCGCGCAGCCGGCGCGCACCGCGAGCCGCGTCAGGCGCACGGTGTCGGGCAGCGCCGCGCAGCCGGTGCCGGGCAAGAGCCGCAGCGGATCGACACCCGCGGCCAGCAGCGCCTCGAGCATCCGCTCGCGCTCGCCTACGCTGAGCGAGTTGGCCTCGCTGGTGGTGCCGAAGATGGCGAGGCCGCTGCAGCCGTCTTCGAGGAGGAAGCGGCAGTGCGCGATCCAGCGCGGCAGGTCGGCTTCCAGGGTGGCGTCGAAGGGCGTCAGCGCCGGCGCCCACACTCCGGAGATCGTCATTCGCGGAATTCTAACCTGCGCGGGCGGGACTGTCCTCCGGCGCTGGCAGCGGCGGCAGGCGCGCGCTAGGCTGCGCCCGCCATGGCGGTAGACGTCCTGACGGAGATCTCGATCGACCGGCCTCCCGGGGTGGTGGCCGCCTTCGCCGCCGAGCCCGACAACGCGCCGCGCTGGTACCAGAACATCGTCGCGGTCGAGTGGAAGACGCAGCCGCCCCTGCGCAGCGGGTCGCGCATCGCCTTCGAGGCGCGGTTCCTCGGCCGGCGCCTGCGCTACACCTACCAGATCGCCGAGTACCAGCCGGGGCGGCGGCTGGTGATGCGGACGTCGGAAGGGCCCTTCCCGATGGAGACCACCTACACCTGGGAAGCCGCGGGCGCAGGGACGCGGATGACCTTGCGCAACCGCGGCGAGCCCAGCGGCTTCTCGAAGCTCCTCGCGCCCATGCTGTCTTTCGCCATGCGGCGCGCGAACCGGAAGGATCTGTCGGCGCTCAAGGCGCTGATCGAAGCGCAAGCTTGAAAGGGGAATGAAATGCCCGCCGACCCGGCAACCTGCTTCGCGCGCCTCGCAGAGACCATCTCCCGGGACCCGCGGGTGGACGACCCGAGCGTCGCCCGGGGCAAGGGCTTCGGCTCCAAGGGCCTCAAGATCGAACGCAAGCTCTTCGCCTTCCTCTCCTCGAAGGCGATGCTGGTGGTGAAGCTTCCGAAGGAGCGCGTCGAGACGCTGGCCAAAGCCGGCAAGGGCGAGCCCTTCGATCCGGGCCACGGCCGCAAGATGAAGGAATGGCTGGCGGTGGACTTCGAGCGCAACTCGAGCTGGCTACGGCTTGTGCGGGAGGCCCTCGAGCACGCCGCCCGCTGAGCTGCGCTTGAGCAGCCAGTCGCGGACGCGGGGGAAGATCTCCTCCTGGGCGTTGCGGCCGAAGATCAGATCCGAGTGGCCGTAGTCGGCGCCGAGCCCCGCGCTGCGGCCCGCCACCCACAGCTCCTTCTCGCCGCCCCAGAGCGCGAAGCCGGCCTCCACCGCGGCGGGCGGCGCCAGCAGATCCTGCGCGCCGGCGATGAAGAGCGCGGGCGCCCGGGCGCTGGCGAGCCCGCCGCGGTAGTCCACCTTGCCGTCCTCCGAGACGAAGACGTCGGTGCGCGCCCACTTGAGGAACTGCGCCAGCACCCCCGGTGCGATGTCCTCCACCACGTTGGCCATCAGCTGCCGCGAGATGCGCGGGTCCACGTTGCGGGTGTTGAGCGCGAACTGGGCGAAGGAGGGATGCAGGTAGCCCGCCAGCGGAGAGGCGCCGCGCACCAGCCAGCGGTGCCGCCCGGTGGCGAGGAAGGAATAGCGCAACAGCCGGCGCAGCTCGTTCTGCGCGGCGAAGTGCGTGGGCGGCGCCATCGCCACCACTCCGGCGAGGCGCGACGGAGCGGCTACCGCCGCCGCCAGCCCCAGGAGCGCGCCCTGGCTGTGGCCCACCCAGAGGACCTGCTCCTGCCCGGTGGCGGCGCGGATCTCGTCCAGCGCCGCCGGGATGTCCTGCTGCAGGTAGGTGTCGAAAGTCCAGCGCCGCGGCGCGTCCTTCCGCGCCCGCCGGGTGGCGCCGTGGCCGCGCAGGTCGAGCGCGAAGCAGTCGAAGCCGGCGTTGGCGAGAAAGAGCGAGACCGAGTAGCGATCGATTCCGAAGTCGAGGTTGGCGCGGTTGGCGGCGAGGCCATGGCAGAGGAGCACGGGCGGCAGCCGGGGCGCGGCGCGCGGCTTGCGGCGAGCCAGGGCCACCTCCCAGCCGTCCTGCGTCCTGCCAAAGCGCAGCTCGTCCTGCTGCGGCGGCACCCGGTAGATCCAGCTCCAGAAGAGGACGTGCGCGACGGCGAAAAAGACCAGCGTCAGGAGCGCTGCCAAGACCAACACCCAGATCGGCACCTGCGAATCCTAACCGACTGACACCGCCTGCGCCGTTGGCCAATGGCCTGGAGATAGCTATTGCTTGTGAATGGAATCGATCCAGCGCACTTCTTCCGGCGCCTCCGCCGGCAAAAGGTCGAGGTTGACCACCACCGGCTCCTGCCCGCTGCGGACCAGCACGCACTCGAGGGGCTCCTCGCGGCTGGCATTGATCTCCTGGTGCGGGACGAAGGGCGGCACGAAGATGAAGTCGCCCGGCCCCGCCTCGGCCAGGTATTCCAGCCGGTCGCCCCAGCGCATCCGCGCCCGCCCGCGCACCACGTAGATCACCGATTCGAGATCGCCGTGGTGATGCGCCCCCGTCTTGGCATTGGGGTGGATGGTCACCGTCCCCGCCCAGAGCTTCTCGGCGCCCGCCCGCGCGCGGGTGATGGCCGCGGCCCGCGACATGCCCGGGGTCTGCGCCGTGTTCGGATCCAGCTCGGTGCCCTTGACGATGCGCACGCCGTGCTCGCGCCAGCCCGCCACCGCCTCGCCCAGCTCGGCGAGGGAGTGCACGCGCAGGTCAGGCGCGACGCCGGGCGCGGGCCCGCCGCGATCGATCCAGGCGACCGCGAGCCCGTACCGCTTGGCCCCCTCGGCGTCCCAACCGTTGCCGCTGACGAAGAGGGTCTCCTCCTTGGGAATGAGCGCGTAGACGCGCGGGTCGGTCTTGTAGGCGCGCACCTGGTCGGCGCTGTAGAGCGCGTCGAGCTGCAGGCCCGCGGCGCCCACCGCGCTTTCGATCATCGAGATGGTTCCGTTGGAGAGCACGGCCGTGCGCAGCCCGCGCGCTCGCAGCCTCTCCAGCATGGCGGCGGCGTCGGGCCAGGCCGGCAGCGTCAGCCAGGTTGTGCACATCTGCGCGCGGACTTCGGGCGCGAGGTGCGGCGCCACTTCTTCCAGCGTGCGGGCCGTCACCTGATCGAACGGCTCATAGGCGCCCTGCGCGTTCAGCTCCCAGGTCCGCTCCAGCTGCCGCTTGCGCCACTGCGCGAGGAGCGCGGGCGCGGTCTCGCCCGCAAAGGGCACCAGCCGCGCCCCGAGCCCGCTCACGTCGGTGAGCGTGCCATAGAGATCGAAAGCGATGAGCTTCATGGGAAGACCTCACACCACGTCGAGCACGCCGCCCTGCAAAAGCCCGCGCGCCTTGAGCACGTCGAGCGGCGGCGTGAAGAAGAAGCCCTGCGCCGAATCGCAGCCCACCTCGCGCACCAGGCGCAGCTGCTCCGCGGTCTCCACTCCTTCGGCGATGACCTTCTTGCCGAGGTCGCGCGCGATCGACACCAGCCGCGTCAGCACCTGCCGGTCGGCCAAGAACGAGCGGTCCACCTTGATCGAATCCACCTCGATGGAGTGGAGGTGCTTGAGCCAGGACTTGCCGGTGCCGAAGTCGTCCATGTGCAGCCCCAGCCCGCGCTGGTGGAGCTCGGAGAGGGTCAGGTGCGAGGGCGTGTCGCCGTTGCAGAGCGAGCTCTCGAGGATGTCGAGGTTCAGGTCCTGGGGCGTGAGGTGCGTCTCCAGCAGCACACGGTCGATCTGCGCGCCCAGGTCGCGCTGCTCGAGCAGCATCAGCGAGAAGATCACCGAGATGGAGCAGCGGGCGGCGCCGGCCAGCTCGCGCCGCCAGTCGTGGAGCTGGCGCGAGGCGGTCTGCAGCACCCACTGATCGATGGCGGCGATGAGCCCCGTCTCCATGGCCAGCGCGATGAACTTGACCGGCTGCACCAGGCCGAGCCGCGGGTGCTGCCAGCGCGCCAGCGCCTCGAGGCCCCTCACCCGCCCGGTCTGCACGTCGACGATCGGCAGGTAATGCAAGAGCAGCTCGTTGCGCAGGACGGCGCTGCGCAGGTCGGTCTCGAGGCTGGGGTTGCCGGGCTGGGTGGTCTCGCTGGCGCCGCGGGTGAACACCGAGGTCCGCGCCTTGCCCAGCGCCTTGGCGCGGTACATGGCGGAGTCGGCGTCGCGCAGCACGTCCTCGGCCTGCTGGTAGCTGGAGTTGCCCACCGCCACGCCGATGCTGGCGCTCGACTGCAGGCTCTGCCCCGCGACCTCGAAGGGCAGCCGCATGACGTCGTGGACCCGGTCGGCCACCCGCACCGCGTCGGCCGGCCCGCGCACGTCGTCGAGCCACATGGTGAACTCGTCGCCGCCCTGCCGCGCCAGCGTGTCGCCCTCGCGCAGGCAGGAGGTCAGCCGCCGCGCGATCTGCTGCAGCAGCTGATCGCCGGCCTCGTGGCCGTGGGCGTCGTTGACCAGCTTGAAGCGGTCGATGTCGATGAAGAGGACCGCGAATCGATAATCCTCGTGGCGGCGTAAGCGATAGAAGGAGTGCCGGAGCAGGTCGAGGAAGAGGGTCCGGTTGGGCAGGCCGGTGAGCGCGTCGTGGCGCGCGTCGTGGGCCATGCGATCGACCAGCAGGCGGTGGCGGGTGACGTCGCTCATCAGGCCGGCGATGCGCACGGCGATGCCGGCCTCGTCGCGCAAGGCCGCGCCCCGCACCGAGAACCAGCGCCAGTCGCCGTCCTGGTGGCGCAGGCGGTGCTCGTGCTCCAGCACGCTGGTGCGGCCTTCCAGGTGCGCGGCCAGCGCGGTCCGCAGCGGGGCGGCGTCCTCGGGGTGGACCCGGTCCAGCCAGTCGGCGGGCGCGCCCGAGGAAGCTGCCTTGAGCCCCAGCGATTCGGCGAAGCGCGGCGCGAGGTAGAGCCGCGCCGCGCGCAGGTCCCAGTCGAAGACGGCGTCGGCGGCGCCCTGCACCGCGAGCCGGGCGCGCTCCTCGCTCTCGCGCAGCGCCTCCTGCTTCTCCAGCGTCTCGGTCTGGTCGCGCAGGAGCACCGTCACCCGCGAGAGCGTGCCGTCCTTGCGCAGCCGCGGCAGGCAGACGAAGTCGCAGGCCAGCGCGCGGCCGTCGCGGGCCTGGCAGGCGAGCGTCCGCGCCAGCGGAATGCCCCGCAGCATCTTCTTGCGCCAGCGCGCCGCCACCACCGCCGCCTCGAGCGGCTCCAGCACCGAGAGCAGCGGATCTCCCGCGAGGCCGGTCCTGCCGCAGAGGCGCTCGGCGGCGGGGTTGGCGCTGCGGATGACAAGGTCGGGCCCTAGCTCCAGCACCGCGAGCCCGCTCTTGTCGAGCAGCTTCGCCAGCCGCCGAGCCGCCTGCTCCGACCGTGCGCGCAGCGACTCTTTGCGTTCCGCCGAGCCCGCGGCCTTGGCCTGGGTTCGCTGCAGGAGCGTGGTGAGCGAGGCCACCGACTCCTCGAGCAGCGTCCGGTCGGCGTCGGCCGCGCGATAGGCCGCGTCCACCGCGTCGAGCACCTTGCGCCACGGCGGCGGCACCTCGCCCGGAGCGGCTTTCTCCAGCTGGCGGCGCAGGCGCGGGTGCATGTCAAACGCTCGCCATCGGCGCCTGGCTGGGGCGGCCCATCAAGAAGCCCTGTACGAAGTCGGCGTGGTGGTCGCGCACCCAGCGCAGCTCTTCAGGCTGCTCGATGCCCTCGACGATGGTGCCGATGCCCAGCTCGCGGCCGATCTCGAGCAGCTTCTTCGCGATCAGCGCCTTGACCGGGTCGTTGTGCACGCCGCGGATCAGCTCGCGGTCCAGCTTGATGAAGTCGGGCCGCAGCCGGTGGACGAGGTTGAGCGTGGACCAGCCCGCGCCCAGATCGTCGAGGGCCACCCGGAAGCCCGCGCTCTTGTAGCCGGCCAGCACCGCGTCGAGCAGGGCGGCGTCGGCGAAGCGGTCGGCCTCCACCACCTCGAAGACCACCCGGTCGCGCGGCAGCCCCGCCTCCTCGATGGCCTTCACCGTGCCTTCGAGGTGGGCGATGGGATCCTCGATGGCGGCGGGAGAGAAGTTGATGAAGACGCACATGTCCGGATCGTGCCTGGCGGCCTCGCGGATGGCGGAGCGGCAGGCGGCGGAGTCGACCTCATAGAGCAGCCCCGCCTCCCGCGCCAGGTCGAGGATGGGCTGCGGCGCGATGATGCTGCCGTCGCGCTCGACGCCGCGCAGGAGCGCCTCGTGGGCGAAGACGCGGCTGGTGTCCTGCGCGTGGACGATGGGGTGGAAGAAGGAGGTGAAGCGCCCTTCGGCGAGCTGGTCGAGCAGCCAGCCCGACTGCGCCAGCACGTCGAGGGCGTGCAGGGTGGTCATGCGCGCGAAGTCGGGCAGCGCGGGCGGCGCGTCGCCGGGCATGAAGAGCGCGCGGGTCTCCTGCGCTTCGAGGTGCGAAAGGGCGGAGGTCAGCTCGGCGAGACAGACCTGCACCTCGCTCTCCTCCAGCGCGATGCAGAGGCAGGGCTGGATCTCCCGGTGGGCGCGGAAGGCCTTGGCCAGCGCCTGGAGCACCCGCGCAGAGGTGCGGCCCGGGCGCGGCCAGAGGTAGAGGGTGCCGGCGCCGCTGAGGCGCTCGGGCAGGCGCAGGTGCAGCGCGCGTGCGATGGACTTGGCGGGTTCGGGAGGAGCGGATGGAGTGATCCGGCTCAAGTGCAGCGCTTCTACACATCGGCTGAACATCCGTCAAGCAGACTGAAATCGCTTCTTCGGCGCTCAAAAGCAAAGCGCACCACGGAGCCACGGAGGACACGGACAAAGTATCGGTTGGATCGAAGCCACGCCCCGCCCCACCTCGGCGGTGGCCCCGCGCCCATCCAAAAGCCTCCGTGCCCTCCGTGCCTCCGTGTTGGCTTTAAACGCTGCACTCGGACTACAGCGCCTTGAGCGCGGCCTGGGCGCAGTCGAGATCCTGCTCGGGCTTTCCCCCGCTGATGCCGATGGCGCCCAGCACGGCCTCGCCGCGGCGGATGATCAAGGAGCCCAGCCCGGGGACGAGCGGCATCCTGGTCAGCCGATCGACGACGGCGAAGAACCCCGGCCGCTCCTGCGCCAGCTGGGCCAGCATCCCGCCGTCGCGCAGGGTCAGCGCGGCGCCGTTGGCCTTGGACTCCGCCACCTGCGACGAGAGCGGCATGGCGCCGTCCATGCGGAGCAGGGCGTGGAGCAGCCCGCCTTCGTCGACGATGGCGACCGCGACCTTGATGCCCAGCGCCGCCGCCCGCTCGTGCGCCGCCGCGATCGCCTTCTTTGCTTCTTCAGAGGAGAGAGGCATGAGGCATTCTCGCCAAAGCCAGCGCCGATGGCGAGCGATTCCGCTTCTGCTTGCGCACTTTCCCGGCGCGTAGCACCCTGCTTCCCGTGCGGCGCCGCGTCTTCGTCATCGGTGGGGAGTACAGCGCCAACCCGCGGCACCTCGTGCCCGAGCGGCGCCTGCGCGAATTCTTCTTGCAGCCGCGCCCCGAGCCCAGCCGCGAAGAGGTGGCCCGATCCTTCTTCCGCTTTCCCAACCGCGGCGACGAAGGCCGCACCCGCGCCGCCGACTGGGAGCGGGCCTTCGGCATCGAGACGCCGGTCGGCCTCACCGATCTCTACGCCTCCGCCGCCCACCGCGCCCTCACCTCGCTCGACGCGCTGGCGCTCTCCGACTACCAGCGCACGCGCGACTCCATCACCGACCTCTTCGTCACCTCGATGCCGGGCCTCGAGACCGCCGAGCCGATGAACATCGGCCTCTTGCCGCAGGCGCTGCGGGCGCTGCTCGGCCTCTCGCCACGGGCCCGGGCGCAGTTCATCGTCGGGACCTCCGACTCGGGCGCCTGGACCTTCGCGCAGGCGGTGCGGGCGGCGCGGCAGGCGGAGCGGCCGGCCACCATCCTCGTCGTCGCCGGGCAGATCATCCCGGCGGGCTACGCCTCGCAGTACCAGATCCGCACCGTGCTGGGAGACGACGACCAGAAAAACGGCCTCGACATGCTCGCGGTCGGCGACCTGGTGATGGACGTCCAGCGCCGCAACCTCGGCCTCGACCGGAAGACCCTGGAGAAGTTCCTCGCCCGCGTTGCCTCGCGCAAGCACCAGACCGGCGCGCACTATCCGGCCGGCCTCTCCTCGGGAAAGCCCTTCCGCCGCGACGCGCCCCGCACGCCCTACTTCGACGCCAGCGACATCGCCGCGCCCTGCTGCGGCGCCGCCGCCACCATCGTCACCAGCGACGAGGAGCTGGTGAGCCTGCTCTCCGCCACCCGCAGCCCGCGCTTCAGCACCGCGCCGGTCACCGAGGTGCTGGGCGTCGGCGAGGGCTCTTCCAACCAGAATTTCCTGCGCCGCAAGTCGCCGCTCTTCTTCGGCACCGCCGTCCGCGACGCGCTCGCCGACCTCGCCGACGACGCCACGGTGCCCATGTCGACGTTCGGCTCCTGCGCCTTCGGAGTCGTGCACGACGCCTTCCCCAGCATCGAGCTCTCCTTCCTGCTCGGCATCGGGCTCGGCTGGGAGCGCGCGCAGGAGCGCATGCAGGAGGGCTGGTCCAATCCGGTCGGCGGCCTGTTGACCTTTGGCCACGCTCTGGGCGCTTCGGGACTGGTGCAGGTCAACAAGGCGCACCACCTCTTCTGCGTGGACCAGCGCTACCTCGTCGAGGAGCAGGGCAAGCGTCGGCAGGGCTTCCGCGAGGACGGCGCGCTGGCCTTCACCACCTCGGTGGGCGGGCCGCTCTCGCACATCGTCGGCGTGCTCCTGCGCGGCGGATACCAGGAGCTGCGCCGGCCGGTGCGGCAGGGGCGCAACACCGAGGACCCAGCTCCGCTCAGCGCCACCTGGCGCGCCCGCCGCGATCAGCTGCGCCTGGTGCTGCCCTCACACTTACAGTCAACGCCCGCGGCCTTTCTCGTCGAGGGCACCACCGCGGTCAGCATCCGCAGCTGCCTGCGCGCGCTGGCTCCGGCGGACATCGGGCGCCTCGCCTTCGAGGGCCTCGAGCTCCTGGTGGCCGAAGGGAGGTTGCACGAAGTGCGGCACCGGCTCCGCACCGTGGTGGCGGTGGCGCAGCAGGAGAGCGAGCGCCTCTCTTCCATGTTCGACGTCTTCCGCCTGCTCACCGACGAAGTGCGCGAGTTCGTCTCCGAGTGCCGGCAGCGCTCGCTGCTCTTGCCCCAGGCCGCCGCGCTCCCCGACGACAAGCTCACCGAGCGCTTCAAGGAGTGCCTGCGCGTCTCTCTCGCGGTCCTGTGCCGGCCCGGCCCCGACGGCATCGAGCGCGAGGTGCACTTCCTGCCCGAGGGCGCCCTCACCGTCGAGGCGCTCGACGACGCCGACCGCGTCTCCTTGCAGCTCGAGCCCATCGCCGCCGCGCCCGACCAGCTGCCCTTCTGGCACGCCCGCGCCACCCGGCCTCCGGCGAGACCCGGGGCGCCCCTGGCCGCGACGCCCGAGGGCATCGTCGATGCGCTGGTCCTGCGGCCCGGCGGTCCGCGCACGGCGGCGGAGCTGGAGCTCCTGCGGCTCTGGTTCGCGCCCGATCCGCCGCGCGCGCTGCTCGATCGCGCGCTGCGCGGCACCGGCGCCACCGGCATCGCCGAGGCGCAGACGGTCCGCGCCGTCTTCTACGCCGGGGAGATCGCCGACCCAGGAATCCTCGTCGACCCCAGCGCCGCCCACGAGCTCTACGGCGCCGCCGCGCGGGAGGCGCGCGCCTACCTCGAGGCCTACGAATCGACGGTGGTGCAGATGGGCGGCGCGCTCCTCGCCGTCGCCTTCGAGCGGCCTCCCTTCCGCACCGCCGGAGAGGAGCCGCTGCTCTCCGCCGCCCGCTTCGCGCTGGAGGTTGCCCGCGGCGCCGGCGAGCGCGGCATCGCGGTGCGGGGCGCGGCCTGCGCGGGCGAAGGCGTCGTCTACGAGGACGTCGCCGGCCGGCCCGCGGTCGCCTCGGAAGCCGCTGCCCGCGCGGCCCAGCTGCTTCAGGATCTGCGCCCGCTCGCGCAGCGCCGCTCCGGCTTCGCGCTTTTGGGTGCCTCGGCCCTCTTGCAGACGCTGCTCGGCCAGCGTCTCGCCGGCTGGGAGGCGCTGCGCGAAACGCCGGGCGGCGCCGCCGTCTGGGTCCGGCCCGCGTGAGCGCCTGCCGCCGGAAGCGGAGAGCTGAAATGTCGGCGCGCGCCGCACACCGCGGAGTTTTCTAGAGGAGAAAGGGGCCTTCGGGCTATGCTCGATCCGGTGAGCCCAGCCTTCCTCTTGATCCTCGGCGCCGCAGTCCCGCCTCCGCCACGCGCCTTCTTCGACGATCCCGTCAGCGTCTACTTTGCCGGCGACGACGAAGAGTCCGAAGACGACGCTGGCCCCGACTCCGCCGAAGCCGAGTCCGAGTCGGCGCAGCCCGGCACAGGCGGCGGCCTGCGCTACTCCGCCGACCTCACCGAGTCCGAGCTGCAGCGCCGCTGGAAGGAAGACCTGGCCTCGCTGGGCACCATCTCGGTGGGCTTCGCCGATCAGGGCCGGCTCATCAACGCCGCCCGCATGCCGCAGGACGAGGCCTTCGTCTGCCAGCGCCCCGAGCTCGCCTATGGAACGCAGGAGACCGTCGCGGCGCTGACGCTCGCCTTCCGCGCGGTGCACAAGCAGTTCCCCTCTTCTGCGCCGGCGCGGCTCAGCCACATCGGCCTCGCCGACGGCGGCTATCTGCGGCCGCACCGCTCACACCAGTCGGGGCGCGACGCGGACATCGGCTTCTTCTACAAGAACGACGCCGTGCCGGGCGGCCGGGCGCGGCGCGAGAAGCTGATCGATCCGGCCCGCAACTGGGCGCTCTTGCGCGCGCTGGTCACGCAGACCGACGTGCAGGTCATCCTGGTGGACCGCGGCATCCAGAAGGTGCTCCGCAGCTACGCGCTCGAAGCCTCTGAGGACTCCGCCTTCGTGAACGGCCTCTTCGGCGGCGGAAGCCACGCGCTCGTCCAGCACGCGCGGCACCACAAGGACCACTTTCACGTCCGCTTCTATTCGCCACGGTCGCAGGAGCTGGGGCGGCGCATCCAGCCGCTTCTGGCGCAGCGCCCCGAGCAGAACATCGTGCTCCACAAGGTGAAGCACGGCGAGACGCTGGGACACATCGCCCGCGCCAACAACACCACGGTGGTGCTGATCCAGAAGGCCAACCGGCTGCGCGGCAGCTTCCTGCACTTGGGGCAGCAGCTGCGCATTCCGCTGCGAGGGGCCTGCACCCGCTGCCCCCTGCCGCCCGCGGTGGTGGTGCCGCCGCGCCGGCTGCCGGCGATGAACGCCTCCGCGGTCGCGACCGCCGCCGACTGACCTCGCGCTCGCGACGGACCTCTCCCGCGCACTCCGCCACCAGTGGCTATCATTGCCCGGTGTCGGCGCGCACCGCAGGGACGGACCTCACGCATCCCGTGTTCACGGTAGCGCGGGGCCTCGCGCGCCTCGCCGCCGCCTACCATCGTGCCAGCCTGCTCGACGCGCACCACCTGCCCAAAGGTCCGGCCCTCCTGGTCGGCAACCACGGCCTGCTGGGCTGGGACGCGGTCGCCTTCTTCTACCTGCTGAACCGGCACACCGGACGCGTGCCCATCGGTCTCGCCGATCGCAAGCTCTTCGGCGGTCGCCCCGTGCGTGGCCTGCTGGATCGCGTCGGCGGAGTGCCGGGGACGCGGGAGAACGCCCTCGACGCCCTGGCAGGCGGTCGGCTGGTCGTCTGCTATCCGGGCGGCTCGCGGGAGACCTTCAAGGCCCCAGCAGAGCGCAACCGTCTCGCCTGGGACAGCACCGACGGCTTTGCCCGCCTCGCCTGCGAGACCGGCACGCCCATCGTCCCCTTCGCGGGCCTCGGCGTCGACGACACCTTCTTCAACCTCGGCCACGCGCCGCTGACCAAGAGACTCTTCGGCCGCTATGCGATGCCCCTCGCCGTCGGCCTGGGTCCGCTGCCGTTACCGGTAACGCTCCGTTTCCGGTGCGGGCCGCCCATCGCTCCCGCGGTGGTGCGCAACGACCCAGCCCGCCTCAAGCGGTTGGTGCAGGGCGCGGTCGAGGCAATGATGGAGGGTCATGGCGAGCCTGCGCGCGTCTCCGTCGCCTCCGTTCCGTGAAGCCGTCCTCCAGGCCGAGCTCGAGCTGCGCGGAAAGCAAGCCCGATCCTTCCAGTTCGAGGGCGGCTCGCGCGACCCCGGCCGCGCGCTGGTCTGCATCGCCGGGATGGGCGCCAACGGCCGGTCGTTCGCGCGCCAGCGGCCGCTCTCGGCCGATCGCTTCGTGCTGATGTTGAACACGCCGTCTGCGACGCCGGCCGCGGCCGACACGCTGGAGTTCGCCGCCGACGCGGTGGAGGACTTCCTAGACAGCGAGCACCTCCGGCAGCCGGTGCTGCTGGGCTCGTCGTTTGGGGGAGCGGTGGCGAGCCTGGTCGCCATCCGCCGCGGGGCGCGGCTGGGCGGGCTCCTCCTGGTGAGCCCGGTGCTGGCGCGCTCGCAGATTCCGCTCGCCTTCCCCGGCTTCCTCAACTTTGTCGGAGCTCCGGCGCCCGTAGCGCGCTTCCTCGCGCCGGCCGCCATTCAAATCATGGGCGGCTTCGCCCTCGACCGGGACGGACGCGACGAGATCGTCCGCGAGTCGCGCAACTTCAGCAGCGGCGAGCTCAAGCGCCGGCTCAAGAGCCTGCTGGCGCTGAACCTGATTCCGGCGCTTCGCGACGCCCGCGTGCCGACGGTGTGGATCCACGGCAGCCGGGATCTCCTGGTTCCGCGCGGCCGTGCGCGGAGGGCCGCGGCAGCCGTGGGCGCGGAGCCCTTCGTCCTCATCCGCGGCGCGGGCCACCTCCCGTATCTCTCCCATCCGCGGGTGTTCAACGAGGCGGTCGCGGCATTCCTCGCTCGCCTCGATCTGCCGGCCGCCGCCGAGCCCGCCGCCGCGGGGGGCTGAGTCAGGCCGCGATCGGGCGTATCCTCCCGGCATGACCGCGTTCCGCTGGAACATCCCGGCGCGCTTCAACATCGGCAAAGACGTGGCCGACCGTCCGGCGGCGGAGGGCGCCGGGCTCGCCCTCCTCGAGCTCGACCCTTCCGGCGGCACGCGCGAGTTCAGCTTCGCCGACATCGCCGCGCTCTCGAACCGGCTCGCCAACGTCTTCCTCGCCCACGGCCTGAAGCGCGGCGAGCGGGTCGCCATCCTCCTGCCGCAGCGCCACGAGACCGCGGTCGCGCACGTCGCCGCCTACAAGGCGGGCCTGGTGGCGGTGCCGCTCTTCACGCTCTTCGGCGAGGAGGCGCTGGAGTTCCGCCTCGGCAACAGCTCGGCCCGGGCGCTGGTCACCGACCGCGACCAGCTGGCCAAGATCGTCGGGCTGCGCGAGCGGCTGCCCAGCCTGCGCGACGTCTTCTGCGCCGACGGGCCGGCGGACGGCGCGCTCGATCTGCACGCCGAGCTCTCCCGCGCGTCGTCCAGCTTCTCCTGCGTGGACACCGCCGCCGACGACCCGGCGGTCATCATCTACACCTCGGGCACCACCGGCCAGCCCAAGGGCGCCCGGCACGCGCACCGGGTCCTGCTCGGACACCTGCCCGGCGTCGAGGTCCCGCACGATGGCTTTCCGCAGCCCGGCGATCGCTTCTGGACGCCCGCCGACTGGGCCTGGATCGGCGGCCTCTTCGACGTGCTCCTCCCCGCCTGGCACCACGGCGTGGCGGTGGTCGCGCACCGGCCGCGCAAGTTCGACCCGGGCGAGGCGCTCGACCTGATGGCGCGGCACCGGGTCCGCAACGTCTTCATGCCGCCCACCGCGCTCAAGATCCTGCGCGCTTCGGGCGCCGCAAATCCCGCCGCCCGCCTGCGCTCGTTGGCCAGCGGCGGCGAGAGCCTGGGCGAGGACCTCATCGACTGGGGCCGCTCTGCGCTGGGCCTCGACATCAACGAGTTCTACGGCCAGACCGAATGCAACCTCATGGTCGGCAACGGCGCGGGCCAGCCGCCCTTGCGCCCCGGATTCACCGGCAACGCCTTTCCGGGTCACACCGTCGCCATCGTCGACGAGGAGGGCCTCGAGCTGCCCGCGAACACGCCCGGCAACATCGCCTTCCGCCGCCCGGATCCGGTGATGTTCCTCGGCTACTGGGACAACCCCGAGGCGACGGCGGCCAAGTTCCGCGGCGACTGGCTTCTCTCCGGCGACACCGGCGTGCGCGACGACGCGGGCTACCTGCGCTTCGTCGGCCGCGACGACGACGTCATCACCAGCGGCGGCTACCGCATCGGGCCGGGCGAGATCGAGACCTGCCTCTCGCGGCACCCGGCGGTGGCGCTGGCGGCGGTGGTGGGCGAGCCCGACCCCATCCGCACCGAGGTGGTGAAGGCGGTCATCGTGCTGCGGGAAGGTTACGCGCCGTCGCCCGCGCTCGCCGCCGAGTTGCAAGAGCACGTCCGCACGCGGCTGGCGGCGCACGAATATCCGCGCATCGTCGAGTTCCGCTCCGAGCTGCCGCTGACCGCCACCGGCAAGATCATCCGCCGCGCGCTGCGCTCGAAGAAGGCTTGAGGAAACCTACGGCAGGTGCGAGAGCATGGTGGCCACGCCCAGGCAGACGGTGCAGACGCCGATTCCGATCTGCAGCCCGCGGTTGGCCCAGGTGAGGAAGCGGGCCGAGAGCGTGAGCGGGACCGCGATCACCGCCGAGAGGATGCCCATGCCCACCATCGAGCCCAGCCCGAAGACGAGGATGTAAGCGAGCCCGCGCGCGGGATCCTTCACCTGGGTCATGGCCAGGAGGAGGAGCGCCGCCGAGCCGGCCATGCCGTGCATGAGCCCGACGAGGAGAGTGCGCCAGTGGAAGCCGCGGTGGGGATGACCGTGCACCGACTGCGCGTGCGGAGCCGGGTCGCGCTGGTGGCTGTGGACGTGCAGGTGGTTGCCTTTGCCGTGCTGGTGGACGTGGACGTGGACCTTGGAGCGCCACAGCTTCCAGAGCAGGTGCGCGCCGAGGCCCACCAGCATGACGCCGACGGCGAACTCGAGCCCGCGCGCCAACCCGTCGGGGATGGCGCTGCCGAGCAAAAAGGCGGCGCCGCCCAGGGCGAAGAGCGTGAGCGTGTGGCCCAGCCCCCAGGTGAGGCCGTGCCGGACGATCTCCCGGACGCCGCTGTGCCGCGAAGCGATGGTGGCGACCGCGGCCAGGTGATCGGCCTCCATGGCGTGCTGGAGGCCGATGACGAAGCCGAGAGCGAGGATGGGGAGCATCAGACCGCCGCCGCGATGAGCGCG
>JANXXR010000712.1 GCA_025350525.1 Deltaproteobacteria bacterium | reverse complement strand
CTGCGCTTCGAGACCGGCTTCCCGCTGACGCGCCGGCCCACCGACGACGCGTACCTCTTCGAATTCACCATCGGAAACTTTTTCTAAGGTATTGTCCGCACACTTTTGGGAGAACCTGATGCGCCGCCTTCTCTTCGCCCTCGCCGTCGTCTCCGCAGTCCCCTTGGCCGCCCGCGCGCAGGGCATGAAGATCGGGTACGTCGACGTCCAGCGCGCCGTCCAGGAAGTCGAGGAGGGCAAGCAGGCCCGGGCGCGGCTCAAGACCGAGCTCGACCAGAAGCGCGCCAACCTCGACCAGAAGCGCGCCAACCTCGAGAAGATGAAGGCCGACTACGACAAGCAGGTGGTCACGCTCTCGGACGAAGCCAAGCGCAAGAAGCAGGAGGAGCTGCAGAAGGCGTTCATCGAGGCGCAGAACGAGGCCGGGCAGATGCAGGAAGAGCTCTCCGCCAAGGAGCAGGAGGCGATGTCCGGCATCTCCAAGCGGCTCTTGCAGGTGGTCGCCGAGGTCTCCGACAAGGAGAGCTTCACCTTCGTGCTCGACAAGGCAGCGCTGCTCTACGCGCCGGCCGCCTCCGACGTCACCAACGAAGTGGTGCGCCGCTACAACGAGCGCTTCGGCAGCAGCTCCGCCGCCAAGGCAACCGCCAAGCCGGCCCCCGGCAACGCCAAGCCGGCTCCCGGCAAGAAGTAGCCCGGTGCCGACGCAGCTCTCCCTGACCGACCTGGCGGCCCGCATCGGCGCGGAGGTCCGGGGGGACGGCGCGCGCCGCGTCTCGGGAGTGGCGCCGCTCCTGACGGCGGGGCCGCAAGAGCTGGCCTTCTACGCCAACCCGCGCTACCGCAAGGAGCTCGCGGGCACGCGCGCCGCCGGCGTCATCGTTGCCGAGCACGAAGCCGCGCACGTTCCGCACGGCTCGGCGACGCTGGTGGCGGCGCAGCCCTACGTCGCCTTCGCCAAGGCCAGCGCGGTCTTCCACCGCGAGCTGACCATGGAGCCCGGCGCGCAGCGGTTCGCGCTGGTGGACGACACCGCCGAGGTCCACCCCACCGCGGCCATCTCTCCCGGCGCCTACGTCGGGCCCGGCGCCCGCATCGGCGCCCGCACCACGCTGCACGCCGGCGCGCGCGTGCTCGACAACGCGCAGATCGGCGAGGGCTGCACGCTCTGGTCGGGCGCCATCGTCCGCGAGCGCTGCCTGATCGGCGACCGCGTCGTGCTGCAACCCAACTGCGTCATCGGCAGCGACGGCTTCGGCTTCGCCTTCGACCTCGAGGGCGACGGCGACGGCCCCATGCACCGCAAGGTGCCGCAAGCCGGCATCGTCCGCATCGAGGACGACGTCGAGGTCGGCGCCTGCACCTGCATCGACCGGGCGACGCTCGGCGAGACGGTGATCGGCCGCGGCACCAAGATCGACAACCTGGTGCAGGTAGCCCACAACGTCCGCGTCGGACCGCTCAGCCTGCTGGTCGCGCAGTGCGGGATCAGCGGCTCTACTGAGCTGGGGCAGGGCGTCATCCTCGCCGGGCAGGTGGGCGTGGTCGGGCACCTCAAGCTGGGCGACGGCGCGCGGGTGGGCGCGCAGAGCGGCGTCTCCCGCGATCTGGAAGCCGGCGAGACGGTCTCGGGCGCGCCGGCCATCCCGCACCGCGAGTGGCTGCGCATGGTGGCGGCGCTCCCCAAGGTCGCCGATCTGCTGCGCGAGGTGCGCAAGCTCTCGAAGCGCGTCGAGGAACTGGAGGAGGAAGCGCGCGGGCGCGGGAAGCCGCAGGCTGAAGCATTGGAGACACGATGATGGACATCGGCAAGATCCTCGCGGCGCTGCCGCACCGCTATCCCTTCCTGCTGGTGGACCGGGTGGTCGAGGTGGTCAAGGGCGAGCGCATCCACGCCTACAAGAACGTGACCTTCAACGAGCCCTTCTTCCAGGGCCACTTCCCGGGCGCGCCGGTGATGCCGGGCGTCCTCCAACTGGAGGCGCTGGCGCAGACCGGCGGCCTGCTCGCCTACGAGACTTCGCCCTGGGACCCCAGCACCAAGCTGGTCCTCTTCATGTCGATGGACAAGGTCAAGTTCCGCCGCATCGTTTCGCCCGGCGACCGGCTCGACCTGCACGTGACCATCGGCCGGGTGAAGGGGTCCATCTGGAAGTTCAACGGCGAGGCCCGGGTCGACGGCCAGCTCGCCAGCGAAGCGGAGCTGATGGCCATGATCGCCGACAGGAAAGAGTGATGCCGATCCATCCGACCGCCGTGGTGGACAAGCACGCCGAGCTGGACTCTTCCGTCGAGGTGGGGCCCTTCGCGGTGATCGGGCCCCAGGTGAAGATCGGGCGCGGCACCCGCATCGGCGCGCACGCGGTCATCGAGGGCGACACCACCATCGGGAAGGACAACCACATCTTCCAGTTCGCGGCGCTGGGCGCCATCCCGCAGGACCTCAAGTACGCCGGCGAGCCGACGCGGCTGGAGATCGGCGACCACAACCAGATCCGCGAGTTCGCCACCGTGCACCTGGGCACCGCGGGCGGCGGCGGCGTCACCCGCATCTCCAACCACTGCCTGCTGATGGCCAACAGCCACGTCGCCCACGACGTGAAGCTGGGCGAGTCCTGCATCCTCGCCAATTCGTCGGCGCTGGCCGGACACGTGGTGGTCGAGGATCGCGTCATCTTCGGCGGGCTCTCCGCCGTCCACCAGTTCACCCGCATCGGGCGGCTGGCCTTCGTCAGCGGCGGCGCGATGGTCACCCAGGACGTGCCGCCCTACGTGACCGTGCAGGGCGATCGCGCCGAGGTGGTCGGCATCAACACCGTCGGCCTGACCCGCGCGCACTTCAAGGACGAGGCGCAGGCGCGGGTGAAGAACGCCTTCAAGATCCTCTACCGCAGCAAGCTGGGGTTCCGCGAGGCCATCGCGCACGTGCGGGCGGAGCACGGCGGCTTCGAGGAGATCGATCACCTGGTCGCCTTCCTGGAAAATTCAGAGCGCGGCATCGCCCGGTGACGGACGGCCCACTCCCGCCTGCGCCGGTCGGGCTGATCGCGGGCTCGGGGCGGCTGCCCATCCTCTTCGCAGAGGCGGCCGGGCGCGCGGGGCGGCGGCTGATCGTGGTGGCCCACGAGGGAGAGACCGACCCGGCGCTGCCCGCCGCGGCCTGGGTGAGGCTGGGGCAACTGGGCCGCATCGTCGAGGTGCTCCGCGAGGCCGGCGTCGCCGAGGCGGTCTTCTGCGGCGGGATCCGCAAGCCGCGGCTCTTCGACGTGCGCCCCGACTGGCTGGGGCTCAAGGCCCTCTCGCGCATGCGCAGCTTCGGCGACGACGCGGCGCTGCGGGCCATCGCGCTCGCGCTGGAGGAGGAGGGCGTCCGCATCGTCTCGCCGATGCCCTTCGTGCCGGAGCTGGTGGCTTCGCTGGGCGCCCTCGGCAAGCGGCGCCTGACGGACGAGCAGCGCGCCGACGCGGCGGTCGGCCTCGCGGCGGCGCGGGCGCTGGGTGGGGCGGACATCGGGCAGACGGTGGTGGTGAAGCGCGGCGTGGTGCTCGCCGTCGAGGCGGTGGAGGGCACCGACGCCTGCATCGCCCGCGGCGGCGCGCTGGGGAAGGGCGCCGTGGTGGTGAAAGCCCGCAAGCCGCAGCAGGACGACCGCTTCGACGCGCCGGCGGTCGGGCCGCGCACGGTTGCGGCGCTGGTCGCTGCCGGCTGCTCGGCTCTGGCCATCGAGGCCGGGGCGGCGCTGGTGCTCGACCGCGTGGAGATGGCGGCGGCGGCCGACCGCGCCGGCCTCGCCGTGGAGGGCATCTGATGCTGGCGACCACCGCCGAGATCGACGCGATCCAGAAGGATCCCGGCAGCCGCGAGTTCCGGCTCTACCTCGACGTCGAGCGCGGGGAGTGGCTGCTTCCCCGCGCCGTCTGGCTGCTGCAGGAGAAGCTGAACGCGTACGCCAGCTTCGTCCTCGACGGCAAGCTCCGCGAGCTCTATCCGTACGCGCAGCCGGCCGACGTGCGCATCGTGGTGCGGTCGCGCGGGCAGGCGCCGGCCGACGCGCTCCGGCTGGTGGAGCTGGTGCGCGCCGCGCTGGCCAAGGACGGACCCCAGCTCCTCTTCGAGCAGGCTACGTGAGCGGCGGCGCCGGGACCGAGGCGGCGGAGATCCTGGTCGTCGCGGTGGAGGCCTCGGCGGACCTGCACGGCGCGGCGGTGCTGCGCGAGCTGCAGGCGCTGCGCCCCGGTCTGCGCGCCTTCGGGGCGGGCGGACCGCGGATGCGGGCGCTGGGCTTCGAGGCGCTGGTGCGGGCCGAGGACCTCTCGGTGATGGGCGTCGCCGAGGTCATTCCCGCCCTCCCGCGCATCCTCGAGTCGATGGACGCGCTCCGCGACGCCGCCCGCGAGCGGCGGCCGCGCGCCGCCCTGCTCATCGACAGCCCCGACTTCAACCTGCGCCTGGCGCGGCAGCTGCGCGAGCTCGAGATCCCGGTGGCGTACTTCATCGGCCCCAGCGTCTGGGCGTGGCGCACGTACCGGGTGCGGCAGATCGCGCGCGACGTTTCGCGGATGCTGGTCATCCTTCCCTTCGAGGAGAAGTTCTACGCGCAGCACGGCGTCGCGGCGACCTACGTCGGGAACCCGCTGGCCGACGAACTTCTACTCCTGCCGACGAGCAGCGCGCTCGAGCGCCGCGAGAGTGCGCGAGCTGCTTTGCACCTCGATCCGGTGCGTCCCGTCCTGGCGCTGCTCCCCGGCTCGCGACTTCAGGAAATCCACCGTCTCTGGCCGCCCATGCTCGCGGCCGGGCGCGCCCTCCGCGCGACGCGGCCCGATCTCCAGCTGGTGGTCCCGGTCGCGCCCACCATCGATCGAGCGCTGCTGCACGCGGCCGATGTCGTCTTCCTCGACGGCCGCGCGCCCGAGCTCCTGGCCGCGGCCGACCTGGCCATCGTCGCCAGCGGCACGGCCACGCTGGAGGCGGCGCTGGCGCAGACGCCGCTGGTCGTCGTCTACCGGACGAGCTGGCTCACCTGGCTGATCGGCCGGCTGCTGGTGCGGGTACGCTTCGTCTCGCTGGTCAACCTCCTCGCGGGACGTGCGCTGGTGCCGGAGCTGTTGCAGACGGAGTGCACGCCGGAGCGCATCGCCGCCGCCGCCGCGCCGCTGCTCGCCCACGGCCCCGAGCGCGCGGCCCAGCTCGAAGGCCTGCGCGAGCTGCGCGCGCTGATCGCTCCCCAAGGCGCGCCGCACGCCGCGCGCAAGGCGGCCAAAGAAGTGCTCCAGCTTCTGGACGGCCGTCCGTGAACAGCGACCGCGCCTGCGTCGTGCTGCCCACCTACAACGAGCGTGAGAACCTTCCCTCGATCGTCCCCGCCATCCTGGCCGCGGCGCCGCAAGTGGACGTGCTGGTGGTGGACGACAACTCGCCCGACGGCACCGGCGCGCTGGCCGACGCGCTCGCCTCGAAAGACCCGCGGGTCCGCGTCCTCCACCGCGCCCGCAAGGAAGGCCTGGGCCGCGCCTACCTGGCCGGCTTTGCCGAAGCGCTCTCCCGCGGTTATGGGCGCATCCTCGAGATGGACGCCGACTTCTCCCACGACCCCGCCCGCCTGCCGGAATTGCTCGCGAGCGGCAAGGATCTCGCGCTCGGCAGCCGCTACGTCGAGGGCGGAGGCACGGTGAACTGGGGCCTTGGCCGCCGCGTCCTCTCCAAGGGCGGCAGCCTCTACGCGCGGCTCATCCTCGGCATCGCGGTGCGCGACCTGACCGGCGGCTTCAAGTGCTTCCGGCGCCAGGTCCTCGAGAGCATCGACCTGCCATCCGTCCGCTCCACCGGCTACGCCTTCCAGATCGAGCTCACCTACCGCGCCTTGAAGCGCGGCTTCTCCGTCGGCGAGGTGCCCATCGTCTTCGCGGACCGCCGCGTCGGCAAGAGCAAGATGAACCGCCGCATCGTCGCCGAGGCGCTGTGGATGGTGTGGAAAATCCGCTTCGACGGCGCCGCTAACCGGCGGTGATCAAATCGAGCGCGCTCGACGGCACCGCTCCCGCGGCCGGCGGCGCCCGCAGCCGGCCGGCGAGGAAGTCGGTGGCCACCACCAACAGATAGATGACCAGCACCAGCGTGGCCGCCTGCGGGTACCAGCCCAGCTGCACGTCGTTGTAGAGCGCGAGGCCCAGGCCGCCGCCGCCCACCAGGCCCACCACGGTGGAGAGGCGCAGGTTGGTCTCCCAGCGCAGCAGCGTGTAGCTCGCCAGCGTCTCGCGCGCCTGCGGCCAGAGCGCCCAGAAGAGCCGCTGCAGCGGCGTGGCCCCGATGGCGCGCAGCTCCTCGGCGGGCGCTTCGGGCAGCTCTTCCAGCGTCTCGGCGTAGAGCTTGCCCAGCACCCCGGCGGTGTGGAGCCCCAGCGCCGCGGCGCCCGCGAAGGCGCCCAGCCCGAAGGCGACGATGCAGAGCAGAACCCAGACGAGCTCGGGGATCGAGCGCAGAAGCGCCAGCACGAAGCGCGCGGCCAGATAAGCCGAGGTTCTCAGGAGACGGGCGGCGGCGCTCTCGGGATCGCGCGGATCGCGCATCAGCGTCGCGGTGGCCGGAATTGCCAGGAGCGCCCCGAGCGCGATACCGAGGAAGGTTCCGAGGATGGAGATGGCCACCGTCTGCGCCAGCGGCTCGACGACTCCCCAGAGGAAGCCCGGCGAGAGATCGAGCGGAAAGAGCTGCGCGGCGAAGCGGCCCAGGTGGGCTGGCACGGTCAGCGCCAGGAAGCCCGCCTGCTGGAACGCGACCAGGAGGACCACCACCGCTACCAGCGCCGGCCCGAGCCGCCCGCGCCCGCGGCCCTCGACGGCGACGGGCGCCCGCATCAGGCCGCTGCCGTGCACGGCGTTGCGACGGAAGCGGCCCCGCGCGCGGCGGCTGACGGCGTCGGTGAACAGCACCAGCACCACGAAGGCGGCGAGCAGCGTGGTGACCTGGCCGTACTCGAAGAGGCGCATGGAGAGGTTGATCTCCTGCCCGATGCCGCCGGCGCCGACGAAGCCCAGCACCGCCGCGGCGCGCACGTTGCACTCGAACGCGTAGAGCGTGTAGGCGAGGATCGACGGGGCGGCCTGCGGCCAGATGGCGGCGGCGAAGGCCTGCAGCCGCGAGGCGCCGGTCGCGTGCAGCGCCAGCACCGGCGCGGGCGCGACGGCCTCGAAGAGATCAGCGTAGACCCGCGCCAAAAGGCCGGCGGTGTTGATCCCGACCGCCAGCGTGCCCGGCAGCGGACCGAGGCCGAAGCCGACCACGAAGAAGAGCGCCCAGACGAGATCGGGCACGGCGCGCAGGAAGCGGGCCAGCGCCGCCGCCGCCCAGCTCAGCGCCGCCGCGGGCCCGGCGCGCTCGCCCGCCGAGAGTGGACCGCGCCTCCAGAGCGCGGGCGTGGCGAGCACTCCCAGCGGCAGGCCGATGGCGATGGCCAGCACCGTGCCCGAGACCGCGATTCCGAGCGTGCGCAGGACCGCCACCGCGACCACCCGCAGGAAGGCCGGCGAGAGATCCGGCGGGAAGAGCCCGCTGGCGAAGCCGCCCAGCGCGCGGAGGTCGAGCCCCGCGTGCAGGCCCGCTCCCCACCAGCAGAGCGCGAGGCCGGCGCAGACCGCGCCGGCGAGCGCAGCGCGCCTCAACTCCGCTCCCCGGCGTAGAGCCGCTCGATCAGCGCGGGGCTCACCTGCGCTGCAGGCAGGTCGAAGGCGACGCGGCCGCCGTGCAGCCCGATCACGCGGGGAAAGTAGGCCAGCGCCATCTCCACGTCGTGCAGCGCCGCCACCAGCGTCCGCCCCTGCGCCACGTCGAAGAGCAGCTCCGCCAGCTGCTTCTGCAGCGAGGGATCCAGCGAGGAGAAAGGCTCGTCGGCCAGCAGCACCTCGGGGTCCTGCACCAGCACGCGGGCGATGGCCACCCGCTGCTGCTGGCCGCCCGAGAGCTCGTCGGCTCGGGCCGGACCCTTGTGGGCGAGCCCCACCTTGTCGAGCGCCGCCTCGGCGAGCCGCGCGTCGCCTTCGGAAGGCGAGAGCAGCGCGCGCAGCGATTGAGGGAGCGTCCAGCGCCCCAGCCTGCCGCAGAGCGCGTTCTGCGACGCCGAGAGCGACGGCACCAGCGAGGGCTGCTGGAAGACCGTCCCGATCCGCCGCCGCACCAGCCGCAGGTCGCGCCGCGAGAGGGCGGCGAGGTCGCGGCCTTCGAAGCGCAACTCGCCGCTGCCCGGCCGCAAGGTCCCGTTGAGCAGGCGCAGCAGGGTGGACTTTCCGGAGCCGGAAGGACCGAGCAGCGCCACCTGCTCGCCCTTCTCGATGCCCAGGCCGATCTCGAACAGCGACTGCACGGCGCCGGTCCGGCTCGGATAGACGTGCCCGACCTGCAGCGCCTGGTAGGTCACTTCAACAGGCCTGCCTGGCGCGCCGCCGACCTCAGCTTGTCGTAGCTCTGGTCTTCCACCGCGACGTACTTGGATGCCGAGAGCGCGTCGAGGATTTGCTTCTGCGCGGGATCGGCGGCGTCGAGAGCGAGAAAAGCGTCGGCCACCGATTTGGCCAGCGCGGGGTCGAGGCCCTTGCGCGCCACCCAGACGTAGTCGAAGAAGGGCGGCGTGGTGAAGAAGACCCGCACCGAGGCCGGCGCCACTTTTCCGCTGCTGGTGAGTCGCTGGAAGACCGCCTCGTCGAGCGCGCCCGCGTCCACTTTTCCGTTGGCCACCGCGAGGAGCGTGGCGTCGTGGCCGCCGGTGTAGATCGCCTTTCCGATCACCGCCGGATCCACCTTGGCTTCGCGCATGAAGAATTCGGGCATCAGGTGGCCCGAGGTGGAGTTGACGTCGCCGAAGGCGAAGCTGTGGCCCGCGAGGTCGCCGAGCGCCTGGATGGGCGAGGCGGGCTGGGTGACGAAGAGGCTGTGGAAGTTGCGGTCGCGCTCGCGCTGCGCCAAAGGCTTGACGCCGGCGCGCTGCGAGGCCTGCACATAGGTGAAGCCGCCCAGGTGCGCGACGTCCACCTGGTCGTTGATCAGCGCCTCGACCACCGCCGCGTAGTTGGTGGGGACGGTCATCTCCACCTTGGCCGAGGTCTTTCGCGAGAGGTAATCGACCAGCGGCTGCATCTCGCGCACCGCCTTCGAAGGATCGGTGGTGGGGATCATGCTGAAGCGCAGGGTGCGGGGCGCTTCGGACTTGCAGGCGCAGAGGAGGGCCAGCACGAAAAGGGAGGCGGGTCGGTTCATGCGCGGCACCCTAGCTCAGGATCGGTCCTTGAAGAAGGCGCGTGCGCGCTCGCTGCGCGGGTTCTCGCAGACCTGCGCGGGCGGCCCGTCCTCCACCAGCTTGCCCTCGTCGAAGACCCAGATGCGCGAGGCGACGCCGCGGGCAAAAGCCATCTCGTGGGTCACCACCAGCATGGTGCAGGCGCCCGAGAGATCGCGCAGGACCGCCAGCACCTCGCCGCGCATCTCCGGATCGAGGGCGCTGGTGGGCTCGTCGAGGAGCAGCACCTCCGGCTGCATGCAGAGCGCCCGGGCGATGGCCACCCGCTGCTGCTGGCCGCCGGAGAGCTGCGCCGGGCGGGCGCCGCCGCGATCGCCCAGGCCCACGCGGTCGAGCAGGCCCTGCGCCCGCGCGCGCACTTCGGCCGGCGCCTCGCGGCGGACGTGCAGCGGCGCGAGGCAGAGGTTGTCGAGCACGGTCAGGTGCGGAAAGAGGTGGAAGCCTTGGAAGACCATCCCCACCCTGGCCCGCAGCGGGAGCAGCGCTGGATCGTCGGGCGGCGTGTGGGGCGCGAGCTTCAGGCCGGCGACCTCGACGTCGCCTGCGTCGTAGGAGTTGAGCCCGTTGAGGCAGCGCAAGAAAGTGCTCTTGCCGCCGCCGCTCGGGCCCACCAGCGCGATGGTCTCTCCCCTGGCCACGGTGGCGTCGATGCCGCGCAGCACCTGCCGCGCGCCGTGCGCCTTGTGGAGGCCATTCACCGAGAGGATCACGCGGGCTCGCCTCCCAGCTTCGCCTCGAGCCGCGCCGCCAGCCGCGCCAAAGGATAGCTCATGGCGAAGTACAGCCCGGCGCAGAGCGCGCCCGGCAGCGCCCAGGAGCGGACGTCCACCGCGGTAATGGTCATTTGCTTGGTCAATTCGACCACGGTAATGACCGAGACCAAGGAGCTGTCCTTCAACAAGGCAATCAGGTCATTGGTCATTGCCGGCAAGGCGGTCCGCAAGGCCTGCGGTAAGAGGACCAGCCGCAGCGCCAGCGCGCGGGAGAGGCCCAGCGCGGCCGCTGCCTCGCCCTGTCCGGGGGGAATGGCCTGCAGCGCGGCGCGGTGGACCTCGGCTTCATAAGCGCCGTAATTCAATCCCAAACCTAACGTCGCCGCCGCCAGCGCCGATAGATGCACGACCGGAGCAAAGCCATAATAAAGGATGTAGAGCTGGAGCAGCACCGGCGTCCCGCGGAAGAGCTCGACATAGGCGTGGGCAAAGAAGCGCAGCGCCGGCCCTCCATACAGCCGCGAGAGCGCCAGCCCGAGCCCCAGCGGCACCGCCAGCGCCATCGCCAGGAAGGAGACCAGCAGCGTCACCCCGGCGCCGCGCAGGAAGAGCCAGAACTGCGCCGCGTCGAAGGTTGCCGGCGGCGGATCGGCGGCGGCCTCGCCCAGAAGCGGCTGCGGCGGCAGGCGCCAGCGCTCATAGATGCGCAGCAGCTGCGGCCGCAGCGCGTCCAGGGCGTCGTCCACGGCGCGCAGCAGATCGTCGTCGCCCTTGCGCAGACCGATCACGTACGAGCCGCGCGCGACGTCGGCGTCGGCCAATTCCAGCTCGGGGCGGTTGAGCCCGTAGCGGGCGGCGATGACGCTGTCGAGCAGCACGGCGTCGGTGCGGCCCAGCGCCAGGTCCCGGTACGGCTCCTCCTGCCCGCCATAGAGGACGATCTCGATGCCCGGCCGCGCGCGCAAGAGCTGGTGCGCCAGCGACGACGAGAGCGTCCCTACGCGGTGCCCATTGAGCTGGTCGAGCGATCGCAGCTTCGCGCCCTTGCGCACCACCAGCTGCTCCGAGAAGGTGAAGTAGGGCTTCGAGATGAGGATGCGCCCGTGCAGCGCCGCCGTGTCCTCGAGGCCATTGACAATCAGGTCGAAGTCGCCGCGCTCCAGCGAGGGAACCAGGTTCGACCAATCGTTCTGCATGAACCGCGCGCGCACCGAGAGCCGCTGCGCCAGGGCCTCCACCAGCTCGACCTCGAAGCCCACCAGCTTCGACGGATCGCGCGGATCGCGGAAGACGTAGGGCTCGCCGCCCTGGAGGTCGCCGGCCCAGCGCAGCTCGCCCTGCGACTGCAGCCGGGCGAGGCCCACGGCGAGCCAGATCGCGATCAGCACTGTGGCTTGAGCAGCTCGATGTTGCGCTCGGCGGGGAAAAACCGGTGCGCGATGAGATAGCTCGCGGCAGCGCCAAAGGCGCCGACGAACCAGCCGTAGTCCAACAGCGGCGCCAGCTTCGGGACCAGGAGCCCGCCCCAGGCGAGGAAGCAGCCCACCACGGTGGCCGAGATGGCGCGCGAGTTCCAGCCGGCGCGGTAGGTGTAGACGCCCTTGGCCAGGTAGAGATCCTCGAGGGCCAGCTTGCGGCGGCGCACCAACCAATAGTCGGCGATGAGCACGCCCGCCACCGTCCCCATGCCGCCCGAGAGCGTGATCAGCCAGCCGATGTAGCGCTCGCCGGACTCGAGCAGCCGCCACGGCTGCATGGCGATGCCGATCAGGCCGGTGAGCAGGCCGCCGGTGCGGAAGCTGATCAGGCGCGGGAAGGCGTTGGAGAAGTCGTTGGCGGGAGAGACCACGTTGGCGGCGATGTTCACCGAGAGCGTAGCGACCACGACGGTGAACATGGCGACGGCGACCAGCGCCGGGTTCTGGAAGCGGCCCACCAGGTCCACCGGGTCCCAGATGGCCTTGCCGTAGATGATGAAGGTCGCGCTGGTGATGACGACGCCCATGCCGGCGAAGACGGTCATCGTGGTCGGCAGCGCGACCACCTGTCCGAAGGCCTGCTCCTTCTGGGAGCGGCCGAAGCGGGTGAAGTCGGGCATGTTCAGGGAGAGCGTCGCCCAGTAGCCGACCATCGCCGTCAGCGCCGGCCAGAAGGCGAGCCAGAAGGCCGCGCCCTCGAGCCGCCCCGGCTGCGCCAGGATCGGCCCGAGCCCGTGCGCGCGGTCGATGGCCCAGACGACCAGCGCCGCGGTCATCACCAGCACGAAGGGCGCGGCCCAGTTCTCGACGTGCCGGAGCAGGTCCATGCCGCGGTAGACGATGAGGATGTTGAGGGCCCAGAAGAGGAGGAAGCTGATCCACTCGGCGCCCGTGTGGCCGCCCACGCTGCCGAAGAGCGTGGCCCAGCCGGGCCAGAGGACGCGAATCAAGGTATGGACCGCCTGCCCGCCGATCCACGCCTGGATGCCAAACCAGCCGCAGGCCACCAGCGCGCGCAGGAGCGCCGGCAGGTTGCTGCCGTAGACGCCGTAGCTCGCCCGCGCGAAGACCGGAAAGGGGATTCCGTACTTGGTGCCAGGGTGCGAGTTGAGGAGGATGGGCGCGAGCACGATGAGGTTGCCGAGCGCGATGGTGCAGAGCGCCTGGCTCCAGCTCATGCCCTTGTCCATCAGGCCCGAGGCCAGCATGTAGGTGGGGATGCAGTGGGCCATCGAGATCCAAAGCGCGGCGAAGTTGTAGGTGGACCAGTTGCGGTCGGCGATGCGGACCGGCGCGAGGTCGTGGTTGTAGAGCGGGCTGCGCTCGATCTTGAGGTTGTCGGACAGCTCGACGCGCCCATCTTCGTGCTGGATCTCGATGGCCATGATCTCCGCAGGCTACCTGACGAGATCCGGGGACACCATACGCGGCCGAATGGTGCGACCGGTGCGAGGTCGAGATCCTCGCCTGGTGTCTCATGCCCAATCACGTTCATCTGGTCGCAGTGCCGGAGTCGGCCGCGGGCTTGCGCCGCGCCATCGGAGAAGCGCATCGGCGGTACACCTCCGAAGTCAACCGGCGCGAAGGCTGGACCGGTCACCTCTGGCAAGGGCGCTTCGCCTCCTTCGTGATGGAGGAGCGCTACCTGCTGGCGGCGGCGCGGTATGTCGAGCTGAACCCGGTTCGCGCCGGGCTGGTGGAACGTCCCGGAGACTATCTGTGGAGCAGCGCACGGGGTCACCTGTCTGGCCGCGACGACGGGCTCGCCAAGGTCGCCCCGCTCCTGACGATGGTGCCGGATTGGGCCGCCTTCCTGGGCAGCGAGGCGCCGGAGGATATCGCCGCAGCGGTTCACCTGCACGCCTCGACCGGACGCCCTCTGGGAAGCGAGGCGTTCGTGGAAAGACTCGAAGGCGAGCTTGGACGCGCGCTTCGACCGCGGAGGCCGGGGCCAGCGCCCCGCTCCTTGGGGGCGGGGGCTTCGGGACTGCTTGCAGGTCCGGGGGAGGGACCGATTGTTGGCACGGAGTTGCGTATGGTGTCCCCGGATCTCCGACGGAGGGCGGTGTGAATTTTCTTCCGCTGCGTGCGGCGCGGTAGCATCGGCGGATGATTGCACTGCTGGCGGCAGCCACCATCCTGGTCGTGCCCTTTGCGCCCAGGGGCGAGGCGCCCTCCGCGTCGGGAGTGGCGGTGGCGGAGAGCATCATCGACGTGGTGGTGCAGGGGAAGGCCGACAACTTCATCACCTTGAAGCAAGTGGACGCGGTGCTGCGGCGCCGCGACCTGCGCCTAACCGACGCCGCCGTTCCCGGGAGCGCGCTCGATCTGGGCAGGACGCTGGGCGCGACCGACGTCGTCACCGGCGAGGTGTGGCTGGGCGACGGCAAGTGGCTCATCGACGCGCGGCGGCTCAACCTCGCGGCGGGCAAGGTCGTGGGCGCGACCAAGATCGAAGGCGCCCGCGCCGCGCTGCCCGGCCTCGCGCAGAAGGCGGGGCTGGATCTCTTTCCCGGCGCCACCGCCCAGAGCCTCGTCACCGGGAGCGGTGCGGCGCTGGAAGCGGGCGCGCGCTGCGAGGCTGAGTTGGCGCGGCAGTCGCTGGGTTCACACGCGCGGATGACGCTCGCTGGAGAGCACCTGGCCGCGGCCGAGAAGGCCTGCAAGGAGGCGCTCAAGGCCGACCCGAAGTACGGCCTCGCCCGCGCCGGCCTGGCGGTGACGCTGGCGGTGCGCGGCAAGCTGGCCGAGGCGCGCAAGGAAGCGCAGAGGGCCCAGGAGGATCGCTTCGTGCCCTTCGGCGTGCTGGCCGAAGCCTTCGCGGCCCGCAAGCTGCACGACCTCGAGGGCTGGCGCCAGATCCTGCAGAACGCGGTCGCCGAGCGGCCGGGCTTTCTCCACGTGCTCGGCTACCTGGCCGAGGACAGCATGGAGAACGGCGACGACAAGGAGGCGCTGGCGCTCTTCGAGCAATACCTGCGCCGCTCGCCGGGCCACAGCTGGGCCATGGGCAAGAAGGCGCGCCAGCTGGCCAGGCTGGGTCAGACCGACGAGGCCATCGAGCTGAGCCAAAAGGCGCTCAGCTTGAACCCGGGCGACCCGGAGCTGCTCATCGAGACGGCCTCGCGCTACATCGACGCGGGCCGCGACCCCCGCGCCGAGCCGCTCCTGCGCCAGGCGATGGACTCGAAGCCGCCGCGCCCGCTGGCGGCGCTGCGGCTCGGCTACCTCTACTTCCGCGGGCACAAGCTGCCGCAGGCGCGGGAGGCGCTCAACCGGTGCATCGCCATGGCCACCCGCGAGGACGAGGCCCGCACCCGCGGCATCGCCCACGCCGACCTCGCCCGCATCGACGCCAAGCAGAACAAGTACCTCGAGGCCGTCGCCGAATTGCAGAAGGCGCGCGCCGAGGGCGACAACCACCTGCCCTGCGAGGAGCCGGAGCTGCTGCGCTGGCGGGAGCGGCCCGAGCTCAAGCGCGTCTGCGTCGAGGCGGACGCGGCGGCGGCGGACGAGAAGTCCGAGGACGACATCGTCCCGGTCGATCTCTAGGGCAGCTTCCGCAGCGCGGCCACGCCGCCGTACGTCGAGACGTAGAGCGTGGGCGGCGTCACCATCTGGTCCAGCTCGAGCCGGAAGACGTGCGGGTCGGGGATGTCTACAGCTGTAGACTTGCCGATCTGCGGATTCCACAGCACCAGGCCGTGCGCGGCGCTGGCCACGGCGAGTCGTCCGTCCGGCAGGGCCGCAAGGTCGCGGACGTCGGCGTCGCCCAGGCCTGCGTCGCGCACCGGGTCGAAGTAGGCGAAGCCGTGGCCGTCCCAGGCGGCGAGGCCGCGCGGCTGGTCGTAGGAGGTGGTGCGGCCGCTGGCGAACCAGACCCGCCCGTCGGCGCCGACCGCGGTCGCCTGCAGGGAGACCACCTCGCCCTCCTGCGGGACCATGAAGACCGGCTGGTTGCAGAACCCGCTGCACGGTCCCCGGTAGGGATCGCCGAAGGCCACGCTGAAGATGTCGTGCCCGCCGCGGTTCCACCAGGAGGTCAGGTCGGGCGTCCAGCGGATCTGGCCGGCGGTCCAGCGGCCGGCCACCCAGAGGTTGCCGTCCTTGGAGAGCGCGAGGCCCTTCCAGTCGCCGAGGCGCAGGTTCGACTCCGTCGCGTCGCACGCCTGGTGGAAGCAGACTTGCGGATGCAGGTGATCGCTCATCCACTCGTTGGCCGCCTGCAGGAACCACTCGCCCTTGGCGGGTGCGCGGTACTTGTCGGGCCAGAGGCGATCGACGCCGTGGTTGGTGCCGACGTAGAGCTCGTGCGGGTGCTGCACGTGATCGTAGAGCAGCCGCTGCACGGTGCGGTTGTGCCAGAACTGGGCGGTGTTGCTGCTCACCAGATCCATGCGGTCGACGGCGAGACCGTTTGAGCTCAAACGAACGCGGTCGAGCTTGCCGCTGTGGCGGTTGGGGTCGGTCCAGTCGGCGGGGCCGTCGTCGATGCCGAAGTAGCCGACGAAGACTTCGCCGTCGCGGCCGCCCTCGATCTCGCTGATGCCCGGCGCCGCGGCGGCGCCTGAGATGGGGCAGGCGTGGTCGCCGAAGTCGCGGTCGCAGTACAGCACCGGGTTGCCGGGCAGGTGCAGGCCGTCGCGGGCGTCGAAGCGGCGGAAGGTCTTCTCGCCGGGCTTGAGCAGATAGAGCGCGTCGTGGGTGGCCACCCAGAGGTTCTGCCCCTCGTCGGTGGAGGCGCCGACCACCGGCTGCTCGAGGATGCCGTCGGCAACGCCGTAGCGGCGGTTGGCGTCGCCCCAGGGTCCTGCGCCCGAAGGCGCCGGAGCCTGCGATCCCGAGCCGCCGTCCGCCGTCTCTCCGGCCGCCGTGCCCGCGTCGGCCGGGTCGATGGCGCTGCTGCCGCAGGCGGCGAGCAGCAGCGCAAGGGCGAGCCGCCTCACTGCAGATTTCTCAGGACCGCCGCGCCTCCATCGGTAGCGACGTGCAGCGCCCAAGGCGTCACCATCTTGTCCAGCTCGAGCCGCAGCACGTTGTCGCTGGGAATGCCTTGCCCGGAGCGGATCTGGTAGTGCGTCCTCTTCTCCGGATCCCAGACGGTGAGCCCGGTGCTCGGTCCGGCCAGGACCAGCCGGCCGTCGGGGAGCGCAACCATGTCGCGCACGTTCATCTCCGACATGCCGATGTCGCTCACCGGGTTGAAGTACGTCCACATCTGCTGGTTCACGCCCGGGCGGGCGAGGAAGGCCGCCACGCCGTAGTTCACGTCGGCCGCGTCGTTGTAGACGGTCCCGCTCGAGTACCAGATCTTGTCCTGTCCGGTCTGGGCATCGCGGGTCATCGTCACCGCGCTCAGGTTGACGAAGTCGCCCTCCTGCGGCACGCAGAAGACCGGGCGGCCATACCCGGCCATGCAGTACGAGGTGTAGGGATCGCCGAAGGCGAACCTGAAGGCCTCGTCGCCCGGCTTGTTGCTGCGCGGGTTGTTGTACCAGTTGGTGTTATCGGCCAGATACTTGATGGCCCCCGCCGCCCAGCGGCCGCCGACCCAGAGGTCGCCGGTGCTGTCGAGGCCGAGCGCGCGGAAGTCGCCGAGGCGCTGATTGGAATCGTCGACGCAAGGCGCGTGGTAGCAGGCGCGCGGGTGCAGGTGGTCGCTCATCCACTGCTGTTGGTTTTGCGGCAAGAGGAACCAGCCGACCGGCGCATGCCAGAGGTCGGGGCTGATCTTGTCGACGCCGTGGTCGGTGCCGACGTAGAGCTCGTGCTTGTGGATGAAGTGGTCGTAGATCATCCGCTCGACGGTGCGGTTGTGCCAGAACTCGACGGTGTTGTTGGAGACCATGTCGAAGCGGATCACCTCGAGCTTGCCGTCCGCCTTCAGGCGCACCCGCTCGAGCTTGCCGCTGTGCCGGTACGGATCCGACTCGGTGCCGTCGTAAGGGCTGGCCCAGTCGTGGTGACCGTAGTACCCGACGAAGACTTCGTTGGGACCGCCGCCGACGATCTCGCTGATGCCGGGCCCGTCCGCGGAGCCGTTGGGGCAGGGGACGAGCAAGCCGGCCGCATCGTCGCAGGACGCGGCGACGTTGCCCGGAAGATGGAGGCCGTCGCGGGCGTCGAAGCGGCGGAAGGAGCTGTCGCCGGGCTTCTTCAGATACAGCGCGTCGTGGGTGGCGACCCAGAGGTTCTGGGTGATGGAGGCGTTCGGACCGGGCGTCGTCACCGGCTCGTCGGTGGTGACGCCGACCACGGGAGATTCCTGGATGCCGTCGGCGCTGCCGTAGATCACGTTGCCGGTCGGCCAGGGACCGGGCGTGCCGAAGGTGATGACGCCGCCGTCGGGGCCTGCGTCGGGCGGTCCCGCGTCCACCGGGCCGGCGTCGTTGCCTGCATCGGGAGCGCCCGCGTCGGGATGGCCGGCATCGGGAGCACCTGCATCGACGGGGCCCGCGTCAACTGGAACGACCACCGGACCTGCGTCGACCTGGCCCGGATCGACTACCGGACCGGCATCGACCGGACCGGCGTCGACGCCGACGTTGGGATTGCCTCCCCCCGGAGGCGGCGAGGTCGTCTTCGATCCGCCGCCGCAGCCCGCTACCAACGCCGCCGCCACCATCCACTTTGCAAACTTGCCCACGCCCGCCCCCCGCCCCGCCGATTCCGGGGCCCCAATCTGTTTGCGAGCAACGGGCCAACGGAAAGCGGGCGGCCGCCCGGCGCGGCGGCTGATTTGGAGGAAGCGCCTTGCCGCGGAGAAGAACCGGGTTTCCCAGCACGGGTCGCCTCTGGTACATCCGCAGACGGGAATGACTCAACTTCGCACGACGGCCATCGCATGATGCAACCTGCTCCTTTCGGCTCCCGCGCCCAGCGTCAGCAGCAGTCCCGCATCTTGCGAGAGGCGCTGGCCGCCCTGCGCCCCGAGCGGCCCGCCGCCGCCTTCGACCTCGACTCCACGCTCCTGATGAACAAGGTCCGCCAGGCGCGCATCGTGCGCGAGTACGGCGCGCAGCAAGGGGACGCTCGCCTGGCTGCCTGCCCGCCGGAAGCGATCGTCTCCTGGGACCTGCGCGACTCGGCCCGGCTCTGTGGGCTCTCCGACGCCGAGGCCGAAGCCATCCATCCGGAGCTGAAAGAGTTCTGGCGCGAGCGCTTCTTCACCAGCGCCTATTGCCAGGACGACACGCCGGTGGCGGGCGCGCGGCAGTTCCTCGAGGCCGTGATCGAGCGCGGCGGTGAGATCCTTTACATCACCGGCCGCCACGAAGAGATGGGCGCGGGCACCGTCGAGAGCTTCCGTCGCGCCGGCTTCCCGCTGCCGCGCGGCGAGCGCGTGCAGCTCTGGCTCAAGCCGCGCGCCGCGGACGACGACGACCGGTGGAAGGAGCTCTGCCACCAGCGCCTGCTTGCGCTGCGCGGCCTCTCCTGCGCCTTCGACAACGAGCCGACCCACGTCAACGCCTACAAGAAGAGCTTCCCGTCGGCGGTGGTCGTCCACCTCGACACCGACCACTCGCGCCGGCCGGTTGACGTCCTGCCCGAGGTCCCCTCGATCCACGACTTCGTGATGGAGCCGTGACGGTCCGCAAGGCGGCCACGCTCGCCGTCGTCGATCTCGGCTCCAACGCGGCCCGCCTGCAGATCGCCGCGGTGGACGCCCGCGGCCACATCAATGTCCTGGCCGAGGATCGCGCCGCCGTCCGCCTCGGCGAGCAGGTCTTCAAGACCGGGCGGCTCTCGGCTGCGGCCATCGCCCGCACCGCCCTCGCCCTCGACCGCTTCGCCAGGCTGGCCCAGCGCGCGGGCGCCGAGGAGGTCCGCGCCGTCGCCACCAGCGCCGTCCGCGAGGCGTCCAACCGGGCCGCGCTCATCCGCACCGTCAAGAACCACGCCGGCATCAGCCTCGAGGTGATCAGCGGCGCCGAGGAAGCGCGCCTCGTCTGCCTGGGCGTCCTCCAGGGCGAGCCCAACTCGGAGCGCTCGCTCATCCTCGACATCGGCGGCGGCTCGACCGAGATCATCTCCGGCCGCGGCGAGGAGCCCGAGTCTTCGTGGAGCCTGCAGCTCGGCTCGGTGCGGCTCACCGAGATGTTCGTCGATTCGGACCCGCCCTCGCGCAAGGTGGTGAAGCTCGTCGACGAGGCCGTGCAGGACGCGCTCCGGCAGGTGGACCCGCTGCTCATCGGCAAGCACAAGCGCATCATCGGCGCGGCGGGGACTACCGGCGCGGTGGCGCAGCTGGCCCGCAGGCTCTCGGGGAGCGAGCCCATCTCCAGCCTCCCGGTCAGCGCCGAGCAGGTGCGCCGCGTGGTCGAGCGGCTGCGCACCGCCTCGGCCCGCGAGCGCAAGAAGCTGGGCGTGGACGACCAGCGCAGCGACATCATCTTCGCCGGCGCCGCCATCACCGAGGGCGTGATGCGGCGGCTGCGCGTGGACGAGCTGCAGATCACCTCGCGGGGACTGCGCGACGGCGTCATGGCCGACCTGGTCCGCCGCGTGGTGCGGCCGCGCGGGGCGCACCTGCACCAGGAGTCGGTGGTGCTCGACGGCCTGCGGGCGTTTGGGCGGCGCTGCGGCTACCGCGAGGAGCACGCCGAGCAGGTGGCGCAGCTCAGCCTGTCGCTCTTCGATCAGACGCGCGAGCTGCACCGGCTGGGCGAGGAGGAGCGATCGCTGTTGCACGCGGCGGCGATGCTGCACGACGTGGGCGCCTTCGTCTCCTATAACCGGCACCACAAGCACACCTATTACCTGCTCTACCACGCCGACCTGCCGGGCTTCACCGACCGCGAGCGCGAGATCATCGCCACCATCGCGCGCTACCACCGGCGCGGATCGCCCAAGGATCGCCACGAGGAGTTCCAGCGGCTGACGCCGGAGGAGCGCATCGTGGTGCGCCGGCTGGCCGCGCTCCTGCGGGTGGCCGACGGCCTCGACCGCGGGCACCGGCGCCACGTCCGCTCGCTGAAAGTCTCGCGGCGCGGGGCGGCGCTGCAGATCGACGTCGTCGCCGAGGAGAACAGCGAGCTCGAGGTCTGGTCGGCGCGGCAGAAGGCCGACCTGCTCGAGGAGATCTGCGGCGGCCCGGTGCGGATCCGGCAGGTGGAGTCGCGCTGAGCGATCGGGCGCGACGCCAGGCAGTGCACGCCTGCGCCGCATCGGGATCGGCAGGGGCGACCGGGTCGTGGCGCCCGCCGATAGAGCGCGCCGAAGTGCTGCGCCTCCGCGGACAGATCGGATGACGCTCGGCCGCCACCGGCAGCCCTGACGCAGGCGATCTTGTCTCAAGCTTCTTGAGCTGGGGGCCTCGCCTGCTCCTCGCGCGCCACGTCGCGGAGCCGGGAGCTTGCCGCGATGAGCCCGCTGCGCAACCACGGACATGGGTGGCGAAAGTGTTGACATGGAGCGGTTCGTAGAGATACACTCCCCAATCAAGATGGCGACTCAACTTGAACTGCCGACCTGGGGAGGAAAACGCGCCGGCGCCGGCCGCAAGCGCAAGTCGCTGTTGCGCCGCGTTTCCCACCAGCGCAGGCCAGAGCACGCGGCGAGGTTCCCGCTCCATGTGGTCCTGCGCGCGCGACAGGAGGCGCCAGGGCTGCGCCGCGAGCAGGTGTTCCGCGCGGTACGGGCGGCGCTGGTGGCGGGAGCGGCGCGCGCCGGTTTTCGGCTGGTCCACTTTTCGGTGCAGGGCAACCACCTGCACCTGGTGGTCGAGGCGGTGGACAAGCTCTCGCTCTCGCGCGGCATGCAGGGGCTGGCGGTGCGCATCGCGCGGGCCGTGAACGGTGCGGCGGACCGCAGGGGGCGGGTCTTTGCGGACCATTACTTCGCGCGGGAGCTCAAGACGCCCGCCGAAGTGCGGCGGGCGGTGCGCTATGTCCTCGACAACAGCCGGCTGCATCGAAAGCGGGCGGGTGCTCGGCTCAGCATCGAAGCGCCGCAGACCGACGCGCATGCTTCGGCGGCGCCGCTGGTCCGGCCGCGCACCTGGCTGCTCTCGGTGGGGTGGCTGCGCAGCCGCGCGGGTCCGCTGCCGGTCAACGCCTGGGACACCTGACGGCCGCATCTTCAGGAGCGAGGAGTCTTGCCGCATCGCCGGGTCTTCCGGCGCCGGTGGCCCAGATCACCTGGGTCTGACACCGCCTCCGGACCTTGCTACCCTGCGCGCCCCCATGATCCACATCTACCTGGTCCGCCACGGCATCGCCCTCGACCACGAAGACCGCGGCTCGCTGGCCGACGACGACCGCCCGCTGACCGCCAAGGGCCGCATCCGCTTCCGCCGCAGCGCCCGGGCCTTCGCGCGCCTGGGGGAGCCGCCCGACTTCATCTTCACCAGCCCGCTCGCGCGGGCGGTGCAGACGGCGGAGATCCTCGCCGCCGCGCTCAAGGCCGACCAGGTCGCGGTGCTGGCGGAGCTCCGCCCCGAGGGCCCCATTGGCAAGCTGCTCTCCGAGGTGGGGCGGCAGGTGAAGGACGGACAGGCGGTGGCGCTGGTGGGCCACGATCCGCAGATGACGCAGCTGCTCGCGGCGCTGGGCGACGTGTCCCGCGCCGAGGCGCCGCGCCTCGAGTTTCGCAACGGCGCCATCGTCCGCATCGACGTCGGCGAGCTTCCGGGCGCGCGACCGTCGCAGCCGCGCTGGTGGCTGAAGCCACGCTCCCGCGAGTTGGCCAAGGGCCTCCCGCTGCGGAAGGAGGCGACGAAGGAGAAAGCCAGCGGCGCGACCAAGGAGAAAGCCGACGACCCTACTGTGGAGAAACCGACCAGGCCGCGCCGATAGGATTTCCATTGGCGTCGCGCTGCACGAAGGTCAGCGTGCCGTCGGCGTTCTGCAGCACGGTGCCGAAGCCCCAGCGTCCGCCTGCGCCGCCCAGGCCCACCACCGCCGACCGGCCGCCCCACGCCGCGGTGTCGTGCTCGTAGTCGTGGTTGTGCGCGGTGAGCACCATCGAGTACCTGTGCTGCTGCAGGATATTCAATATCTCAAAGTCGCCCGTGCGCGTCCCCGTCACCGGATGGTGCCGCGCGACGATGGTGTACTTCGCCCGCGCGTCGGCGTCGGCCAGCGTGCTCGAGAGCCAGGACGACTGGGCGGCGCTCCAGGCGTCGTCGGCCACCACCACGAAGCGCGCCAGCCCCGCGCCGGTCTGCACGTCGGTGAAGTA
>JANXXR010000709.1 GCA_025350525.1 Deltaproteobacteria bacterium | reverse complement strand
GCATGGGCAAGAGCGCGCTCGCGGCCTGGCCGACGTACATGGCGGCGATGGCGGTCCGCCGCGGGACCTTCTGCACCGCCGAAACCAGCGACGCCCAGCGCAGCCCCTGCAGCGCCGTGCAGGGGAGGCCCACCGCGGTGGCGATGAGCGCGAGGCGCAGGTCGGCGCCGGCGAAGGAGCGCCGCACCTGATGCCAGTCGAGCCTGCGGGCGAAGACGATGACGCAGGCCAGGGCCGCGAGCCCGGCGGCGATGCGGAGGGCGAGGAAGAGGCGCTGGCGGGAAGGCATGCGCGGAATCTAGCTCACCGATCCTTCGCGTGCGGCTCGGAGTGTCCCGAGCTCGACGGCGCTGGGTGCGGAGCCGCGCCCGCCTTGGGAGCAGGCGCGGGACGCTGCTGGCCGCCTTGCCGCGGTCCGGGCACTCCGTCGAAGTAGATGGGATGCGAGGGCCGCCCGCCCACCTCCTGCGGCTGCGCATGCGGGCCGGCCTGCTGCCCCCGCGGCTCCATCTGCTGCCCGCGCGGGTCCGATTGCTGAGCGCGCGGCTCCGGCTGCTGCGCGCCCGCCCGCTGCGGTTGCCCGCGCCCCTGCGACGGTGTGGCCACCGGCGCAGTGCGCGGACGATAGAAGCCGACGCTGCCCGAGGTGGCCTGGGCGGCATGAGGAGCCGGCGCGTCGGTGACGGCCAAGGGATGGACGGTGCGGCCGGTCGCCTGCTCGACGGTGCGGATGGGCGGCCCTGCGCGCGGTCCGCTCCCGATGGGGGCCGGCAGCTGGCCTCCGTAGGCGCGGGGCACGACGTTGCTGCGCACGGGCTCGAGGAAGTGCTGCTTGCGCACCACGATCCACTGCGCCGGCTGATCGTAGACGTAGGAGCGCGGCCCGAGCGGACACCAGCCGGCGTAGCCGCCTCCCCAGCGCCACGAGACCCAGGCCGGCGCCCAGACGCGGCCGGGGATCCAGAGCCAGCCGGCCGGCGAGTACGCCCAGCGGCCGTAGTGGTAGACGGCCCAGCCGAAGGGCTCGTCGCTGACCCACGCCCAGCCCGCGGTGGTCCACGCCCAGCGGCCGTACGAGTACGGCTGCCACGAGTCGCTCACGCGGGTGGGCCGCCAGACGGTGCCGTACTCAGGCGTGTCGATCCACTCGCCGTTCCACGACAGCTCGCTGTCGTTGCGGAAGTCGTCGTAGGACGGGCCCTGATCCGGGGGAGCGTATTGCTGGATCGCCTGCTCGTCCTGGCGGTACCCGTCTTCGTCGTCGTCGTCCCGGTCGCCATGGGCGAAAGCGGGAGCGGCCAGGAGCAGCGCGGTGAGCAGGATGATCTTCTTCATGGGGCGGCCTCCTGAGGCATTGGACGTACGCCGGGCCGCCCTCTTCAACTTGGCTACGCTGTCTTCCGATCCTTCTCGAAGAGCAGCGTGGGTTCCTCGGCGCGGGTGATCACGCCCTCGGTGATCTTGCACTCCTTGATGCTGTCCCGGTACGGCACGTCGTACTGGATGTCCAGCATGGCGTTTTCCATGATGGCGCGCAGGCCGCGGGCGCCCGCCTTGCGGCGCATCGCCTCGTGGGCGATGGCGCGCAACGCTTCCTTGGTGAAGGTCAGCTTGACCCGCTCCATCTCGAAGAGCTTCTGGTACTGCTTCACCAGCGCGTTCTTGGGCTGGGTGAGGATGGTCACCAGGTCGTCCTCGCTCAGGTCGTCGAGCGTGGCCAGCATGGGCAGGCGGCCGACGAACTCGGGGATCATGCCGAACTTGATCAGGTCCTGCGGCTCGATCATGGTCAGCATCTCACCGACGCCGCGGGTGTCCTTGGGCAGCACGTTGGCGCCGAAGCCCAGGCCCTTATCGCCGGCGCGCCGCTTGATCAGGTTCTCGATGCCGTAGAACGCTCCTCCGCAGATGAAGAGGATGTTCGAGGTGTCGACCTGGATGTACTCCTGCTGGTTGTACTTCTTCCCCCCGCGCGGGGTGACGTTGGCGCGGGTGCCCTCGATGATCTTGAGCAGGGCCTGCTGCACGCCCTCGCCGCCGACGTCGCGGGTGGGCGACGGGGTGTCTCCCTTGCGGGCGATCTTGTCGATCTCGTCGATGTAGACGATGCCGCGGGCGGCCTTCTCGACGTCGTAGTCGGCGGCGTGAAGGAGATTCTGAATAATATTTTCAACATCTTCTCCGACGTACCCGGCCTCGGTCAGCGAGGTGGCGTCGGCGATGGTGAAGGGCACGTTGAGGAAGCGCGCCAGCGACTGCGCCAGCAGCGTCTTGCCCGAGCCGGTGGGCCCGATGAGGAGGATGTTCGACTTCTGCAGCTCGACGTCGCCGTCGCCCTGCTGCCGGGCGGCCTGCATGCCGGGCCGCTGCCGGGCTGGCTTCTTCGAGTAGATGCGCTTGTAGTGGTTGTAGACGGCGACGGCGAGGATCTTCTTGGCCCGCTCCTGCCCGACCACGTAGTCGTCAAGGAAGGTCTTGATCTCGACCGGAGCCGGCAGCGCCACCGCGGGGCGGTTCTCCTCGCGCTCGCTCTCTTCGGCGATGATGTCGTTGCAGAGCTTGATGCACTCGTCGCAGATGTAGACGGTGGGACCCGCGATCAGCTTGCGGACCTCCCGCTGCCCCTTCCCGCAAAAGGAGCAAGAGAGGTTTCCGTGGTGATGGCTGTCCTTCCGGCTCATTCGTTCTCCTCCGACGCCCAAGTCTACGCGCGGCCGTGCCGGCGGGGCAACCTTCTCTCGGTCCACCGCTGCACAGAAGGTATAGAGCATGGGTCTGACACGCTAGAATCCAGCCCCTCGAATTCTTAACAATCGGACCAAGAATCGCGTTTTTCTCGTCCGGCGACGCCCGGACGCCCGCCAGATGGGCGGCAGGCCGGATGCTGGCGGCTCTTGCCGAATCCCCGGCGTCGCGTCACCATCGGAGGAGGATGGACTACGATCTGGTCATCGTCGGCGCCGGACCGGCCGGAATCTCGACCGCCGTCGAGGCGCGCGAGGCCGGAATTGCCGCCGACCGCATCCTGGTGCTGGAAAAGGGACCGCTGCACTCCTACGCTATCCGCAAATATTACCCGGACGACAAGCGGGTGGACGCCGTCTACAAGGGTATCCCCGCCGTCTCCGAAGGCAAAATCTCCCTCACCGACGGCAGCAAGCAGCAGACTCTCGACTTCCTCGACGAGACCATCCAGCGCTTCGAGCTGAACGTCCACTACGGCGAGGGCGTCGACTACATCAAGAAAGAGGAGGATCTGTTCGAAATCACCACCCCGAAGGGCAGCTTCACCTCGAAGGTGGTGGTCATCGCCATCGGGATCCTGGGGAAGCCCAACGTGCCCGACTACCCGATCCCCAAGGCCGAGCTGCGCGGGAAGGTGCACTTCGACGTCACCTCCGACAAGCTGGCCGGCGAGCGCGCGCTGGTGGTCGGCGGCGGCGACTCGGCGGCCGACTACGTCCACTACCTGGTGGCGCGGGGCTTCTTCGTGGACCTGAGCTACCGCAAGGCCGAGCTCGCCCGCATGAACTCCATCAACGTCGCCGACATGAACGGCATGGTGCAGGCGGGGCGCCTCGAGCTTCTCATGCCCAGCGACGTGGTGCGGCTCGAGGTCGAGGGCGGAAAGCCGCGCGCGGTCTTCGCGCAGGGGCAGATCGCGCCGCGGGTCTACGATCACGTCGTCTACGCGCTGGGCGGCACCACTCCGGCCGGCTTCCTCCAGGCCACCGGCATCGAGCTGAAGGGCGGCGAGCCGCTGCTGCGCGAAGGCGGCGAGACTTCGGTGCCCGGGCTCTTCCTCGCCGGCGACCTGACCGCCGGCAAGAAGGGCGGGTCGATCATCAGCGCCTTCAACTCCGGCGTGGCGGCGATGCGGGTCATCTGCCGCGACTACCTGGACTGCCCCATCCCGCCGCCGCCCCCCAGGACTTGAGGACGGCTGAGAAGGAGACCTTCGCGCTGCTGCTGGCTTACGACGGCGCCGCCTTTCGCGGCTGGCAGAAGCAGCCGGGGATGGCGACGGTGCAGCAGGCCCTCGAGGACGCACTGCGGGATCTTCTGGGAAAGCGCTACGCGCTGCACGGCGCTTCGCGAACCGACGCCGGCGTCCATGCCCTCGGCCAGGTGGCCTCCTTCCAGTGCGGCCGTGTGCCGGCCCCCCCGGAAAAAAATAATTTTTTTTTCGGCCTGCGCCTTCCACCAGCGCTCCGGCTGCTCCGGCAGGCGCGGGCCTCGCCGTCCTTTCATGCGCGGGCCTCGGCCATCGGCAAGCAGTACCGCTACGACTTCGCGCAGTTCGTGAACGGAGCCGCCGACTGGGACCGGGCCCGTGCCGCTCTGCGCGGCCTCGAGGGGCTACCCGAGCTGTCGGGGCTCTGCTCGCCCTCCAAGGCGCACAGGCCGGCGCCGCCGATCTCGCGCTGGTCGCTCTCGGACGCGGGCCTGCTCGAGGTCGAGGGCAAGGCATTCCGCAAGCACGAAGTGCGCAACCTCGCCGGACACCTGGCGGCGGTGGCGCTGGGCTACGCCCTGCCCGAATCGCTGCGGGAGTTGGCGCAAGGAAAGAGGCCGTGGATGGGCGCGACTGCCCCACCGCACGGCCTCACGCTGGTGTCGGTCGAGTATCCGGCCGCCTTGGATCCGTTTCGTTGAGCCTAGGCCCGACGGCGGCGGTGGCGGCTCACCAGCACGAGCGCGACGAGCGGCAGCAGCGACCACGCCGTCTGCCCGGCGCTGGTGGCGCAGCCCGAGACGATGGCGCGGACCAGCTCGGGGCTCTCGTCGTCGCCAAAGTGCGCCATGGCAGCGCGGCCGGCTTCGTCGCTGACGCTGATCGAGAGCCCGCGGCCGGACAGCTCGTCGAGGGAGAAGACGCGCGCGGGGCCCGGCAACGTCCAGCTCTGCGTGCCGTCGATGCGGTAGCTGTACACGAGCTTGCCGGCGGGAGTGGCCCCGCTGCGGGCGCGGGTCAGGACCGCGCCGTCGGGCCGCTGCAGCAGCGAGACCTCGGGCGCCTCGTAGCTGACGAAGAAGTCCACCGCCACCGGGTTGGGATCCATGGTGTGGTCGTCAAAGGCCTCGCGGGCGGTGATCTCGACGGTGTGGTGGCCCTGCACGAGGAAGAGCGGATCGCGCACGGTGAGCCTCGGGCTGCCGAGCCAGGGCGACCACATCGAGCCGTCCACGCGGTAGCTGAACTGCGTCTGCGGGTGGCTGCGCGCCGAGAGCGCCGACAGCTCCAGCAAAAGCTCGGGCCGGGCGCCTGCCTTCACTTCGCGTAGGCTCTCGGGAAGGCTGCTGCGCAGCACCCGCGCCTGCGTCTTGACCGTGTACTCTTCGCAGACGACGCCGGTGGTGCCGCCGCAGGCCGAGGCCTGCGCCCAGATGGCCAGGTGGTGGTAGCCGTCCACGGTGAGGTCGGGCATGGGCACGGCGCCGGCGATGCCGCGCACCGCGAACTTGAGGCCCAGCATGCTGGGCAGCGCGATCGGCTTGATCACTCCCGCGAGGAGCGGCTGCGCCAGCCGGACCGCCGCGCCCAGCAGGTCCTTCACCACGCCCGGGTCCTCGGCCAGCATGTCGCCGGTGGCGCTGTAGGCGCTGCCGTCGGGCGAGAGCGCCGCGATGTTGGTGAGCACGGTGTCGAGTCCGCCCAGCACCGGCTGCAGCGTGTCGGAGTTGGGATCGGCGAAGGTCCGCAGGTCGATGGGCAACATCAGATCCGCCTGCAGCGTGAAGATGCGGACCTGCCGCTCGTCCACCAGCGCGTAGAAGTCCAGGTGCATCTTCTGGAACGAGAGCGTGATGAGCGGGTCGTCGGGGACGGTGTTGTTGTTGGCGTCCAGCCGGGTGGTGTTCTTGCCGATCCGCACGTAAGGCGGCGCGGTGGGCCGCAGCAGGATCTTCATCGGCACGTCCTTCTGGCCGGTGACGAGCCCCAGCGACGGGAGGAAGGTCTTGAAGAGCCCGCTGGAGATGAAGGCGGTGGTCTGGTTGGTGACGGCGACGCAGAGCATGCCCGCGCTGTAGGCGTCGAGGAAGCCGCGGTTGAGCATGGCGCTCGCCAGCGAGAAGCCGAGGTCGTAGCCGGCGACCGAGGTCGGCTTGTTGGTGCCGTCGTCGAAGTCCATCGCGGGCACCAGCGCGTCGGCGGGAGTGAGCGCGGGCTGCACGCAGAGCGAGACGGCGGTGGAGGCCGGCTGCGTGCCGGCCTGGGCGGCGAACTGCACGCCGTTCGAGTCCACCTTGGCGCCGCCGTTCGAACCCTTGCTGCCCAGGCCCGCGAAGACGTTGAGCCTGGTGCCGGGCGGGAAGCCGACCTTCTGGGTCAGGCCGCTCGCGTCGAGCTGACCGGCGATGCCCAGCGAGATGGGCTCGCAGTCGTAGGGATCGGTGCTCGGGTCGCTGGCCGGCTTGCAGACGCCGCGCGAGGCGTCGCAGGCGAGGGCGTGGCCGTCGTCGTCGCTGGGGCACGGGTGCCCGGAGTCGCAGGCGGCGGCCACGGCGGCGTTGGAGTTGTCGTGGCTGCGCTGGCAGCGGACGTTGTCGAGCTGCTTGCGGATGATGCCGGTGATCTGCGTCTTGAAGGTGTTCTTGACGTAATTGAGCAGGTAGTCGCGCACGTATTGCACGACGACACAGAAGCCCTGGTTGTTGCCGGTCTCCGCGTTGCAGTCGGCGTTGAGCAGGCTCGCGAACGAGGCGCAGCCGCCGTTCAGGTTGCCGCTGCCGTCGGCGGGAGTGTACGTGCCGGAGCCGCCGCCGCAGCCGTCGCCGCTGTAGACGCCCACCTTGGTGGTCGGCGCGGGCGGGTTCGTGCCGTTGAACCCGTCGAACACCAGGGCGCCCGGCTGGAAGTTGGTGAGGATGGTCTGCAGCGAGCTGTCGGGGATGTCGATCTCGAGCCGCCCGTCCGGCGTGGTGCTGAACTGGAGGTCGAGATCGAGCGCGGTGTCCTTCTGCGGCAGGCCCACCTGCTCGTCGTCGATGAAGGCGTGGAAGAGGCCCGGATAGCCGCTGCAGATGGTGCTGTGGTCTTCCTTGGTGTGGATGTAGATGTCGCCCGACTTGATGTGCGAGACGATATGGGCCTTGAGGACGTTGTGGGCCGCGTCGAGCGTCCAGACGACGTCCTTGAAGGTGAGGAAGAGCTTGCCGCCCTCGCCCGCCTCGCAGGTGTTGTTGAAGTTCTCGTCGCCGACGATGGCGCTGAAGTGGAAGCCCGTCGAGCCGACGCAGGCGTTGAGGAGCGTGCCCGCGTCGATGCAGGGGATGGTGAACCCGCCGGCGGTGCCGCTGTTGAGCGCGCCGAGGATGTCGTTGAGGTGCTCGGCGTTGAGGAAGTTGAAGCCGCTGCGGGTCAGCCGCACCTGCGCCACGTTGGCGAGGCGCGTGCCCGTGTAGTGGATGGGAGCGCCGCTTGCGTCGACGGTCTTGAAGACGCCGCCGCAGGAGGACCCGCAGCCGCCGCCGGTCGAGCCCGAGCAGCCGACGGCAACGAGGGCCGCGGCCAGGGCGAGTCGGGCCCGCCTTTTGCGCGGGCGGGACAGTTCGGTTGACTGCATGCTGGGTGAACCTCCGGTGACGCACGGGCCTCTGATGCCCGCGCATCCTACCGGGGGGAGCCGAGCGAGCGAAAGCCGTCGAGTGACCGATGCGGCGGCGCTTCAGGCGCGGCGCAAGGGAACGAGACCGGCGGCTTCGTTGAGCCGCCCGGAGCGGAACGGCTCGAGGTCCAGCGAGACGAACTTGAAGCCCGCGTCCTTGAGCGCCGCCACCGCGGCGCCGCGGACGCGCAGGAGCTGATCGAGGTCGTGCTCGCCCACTTCGATGCGGGCGATCTCGCCGTGGTAGCGGACGCGGAACTCGCGCAGGCCCAGGCCGCGCAGGGCCATCTCGCTGCGCGCCACCTGGTTCAGCCGCTCGGCGGTGACCTCGGTGCCGTAGGGGATGCGCGAGGAGAGGCAAGGCTGCTGCGGCTTGTCCCAGGTGGGCAGGGCGCGCTCGCGGGAGAGCGCGCGGACCTCGTCCTTGGTCAGCCCCGCTTCCGCCAGCGGCTGCACGATGCGGTGCTCACCGGCGGCGAGGAGGCCCGGGCGGTAGTCGCCCAGCTCGTCGGCGTTGGTGCCGGAGACCACGGAGGCGAGGCCCTGCGCGCGCGCTTCCGCCTCGGCGAGCGTGTAGAGCTCGGTCTTGCAGAAGTAGCAGCGGTTCACCGGATTCTTGGCGTAGCGCGGGTCTTCCAGCTCTCCCGACCGCTTCTCGATGTGCCGCGCTCCCAGCAGCTTCGCCACTGCGCGGGCGCCTTCGAGCTCGTCGGGCGCGACCGCGGGAGAGAGCGCGGTGAAGGCCACGGCCTTGTCGCCCAGCGCCTCGACCGCCAGCGCCAGCAGGAGCGCCGAGTCGACGCCGCCCGAATACGCGACCAGCGTGCTGCCCAGCCCGCGCAGGCGGGACAGGGCCGCATCGCGCTTCGAGTGCAGCGAGCTCATTGCGCTACCGCTTGCGCTTGCCGCCCGCGGCCAGGCGCGGACGTTCGGCGCGCGCCGTGCGGGCCGCGGCGTTCTTCTTGGCCGGCGCCGAGCGCTGGGCCTTGGCAGGCTTGGCCGCGGGGCGCGGAGCGGAAAGCTTGACCACCTTGGGCAGCGCCTTCTTCTCGGCGGCGGCCTTGGCGGGCTTCTCGGCAGCGGCCTTGGCCGGCTTCTCGGCAGCGGCGGCCTTCACCGGCTCGACGCGCTTGGACGGATTGGCGCGGGCCTGCAGCTTGGGACGCGCCCGCAGGGCGGCGACCGACGGATCGAGCAGCCGCTGTGCGACCAGCTGGCCGAGGATGTGCTCGACCGCCTCGTCCACCGTGTACTTGGAGGTGTCGATGACCACCTCGGGGTGAGCGGGCGGCTCGTAGGGTTCGGTGATGCCCACCAGCGTCTTGAGCTCGCCTGCGAGCGCCTTCTTGTACTTGCCGCTGCGGTCGCGGTGGATGAGCGTCTCGGTGGGGCACTCGACGAACACTTCGGCAAAGCGGCCGATCTGCCGGCGGGCCTCCTCGCGCGTCTCGCGGTAGGGGCTCTCGATGGCCGATTGGAAGATGATGCCGCCGCCGCGGGTGACGAGCTTGCAGATCCAGGCGAGCTTGCGGGCTTCGGCGTTGCGCTCGTCCTTGGTGCCGGCGTTGCCGATGCTGAGCATCTTCTCGACTTCGTCGCCGTCGAGGACGTCGACGATTTTGCCAAGCCGACGCAAGCGGTTGGCCAAGCCCTGGGCGAGCGTCGACTTGCCGGCTCCGCTCATGCCGGTCAACCAGACGGTAAATCCGCTCGACGAGGTCCCGAGAGTCATATGATCGCATGCTCCTTATAAAAAGACGGCGCAGGATACTCGGCCGCTGTCACGCTGGCAAGAAATATGCTTGAGCGCTTTTTTCAAATCAGGAAAGACCTATGATATCGGCCACTTCCTCTTCCGCAAAATCGCGCTTTTTGCCGTCCCAGGTAAAGAATCGGGCCCCGTCGACAGTTCCTGCACGCACCGAAACGACCAGATAGCGGACACCCGGCCAGAGGGGCTCGTCGCCGCCCCCTAGAGCCATATCCCTGTCTTCCTTGGAAAAATACGCACCGACATCGGGGTGCGAGTGGACGATGGCGTACAGCCGACCACCCGCCTCCTCGGCAGCGCCGAGCGTCGTGAGCAGGGACTTTGCTTCCATCACATATCCATCGCGGCCGCTGCGCCTGCTGGTCGACAATGCTTCAGCGGAGCCGGCGATGTTGGCGATGGGCGCGAACCGCAGCGCGCCGCCCTGGTCCTCGAGGATGAGCCCGCAGCCTTCGGCCGGGTAGCAGGCGCGCAGGTGGGCGGCGATCTCGCGCAGGGGCATCATGGCGGCGGGGGCAGGTAGCGGTCGGCCCTGTCCGGAAATAGAGTAACTATAACTCCCTCCTCGCCGCGCTCGGCCAGCTCCCGCGCGATCAGCACCGCTCCCACCGCCGCCGCCCCCGCGCTGTGCCCCACCAGCAGGGCCTCATCGCGGGTGAGGCGCTCGGCCATGTCCCAGCCGTCGTCGGTCTTGATCGACAGCTTCCGATCCAGCTCCGCCTCCTGGTAGATGCGCGGCACGATCGACGACGGCATGTGCTTGAGCCCCTCGAGGCCATGCAACGCCTCGGCCGGCTCGACGGCGATGGACCGCACCCGCGGATTTTTCGCCTTGAGCCCGCGGCCGGTGCCCATCACGGTGCCGCCGGTGCCGATGCCGAGCACCACGTGGGTGACGCGGCCCTGCGTCTGCTCCCAGATCTCGGGCGCGGTGCCCAGCTCGTGCGCGCGCGGATTTGCCTCGTTGGAATACTGGTCGGCGTAGAGCCATCGCCCCGGCTCATCCTGGGCCAGCTTGCGGGCGAGGCGGATGGCGCCGTCCGACTGCTCCAGCGGATCGCTCAGGATCACCTGCGCTCCGTAAGCCCGGGCGATGCGCTTGCGGGCGTCGCTGACGTTCTCGGGCATCACCAGCGCCACCGGCACCCCGAGGGCCGCGCCGATCCAGGCGTAGGCGATGCCGGTGTTGCCGCTGGTCGAGTCGAGCAGCGTGCGGCCGCCCTTGAAGTCGCCGCGCTCCAGCGCCTCGCGGAAGATCTGCGCCGCCGCCCGGTCCTTGGCGCTGCCCCCGGGATTGAACCACTCGAGCTTGGCGTGGATCTCGACGCCCTTCGGCTCGAGCGACCGCAGCCGCCGGAGCGGGGTGTTGCCGACCGCCTGCACCAGCGACTCGAGGATCACGCCGCCGTGCCCCGGGCGATCTTGACCACCACCTCGACGGCGGCCCGCGCCCCGCTCATGGCGCTCTCGACAGGCCCCGCGCCCTCGACCGGCTCCACCTCGAGAAAATGTATACCCGGTATCTCTTGTGCCGCGACGGTCAGCCAGGGCCCCAGCGCGCGAAGCTCGTCCGCCCAGCTGGCGACGTCCACCCGGAGCCGCCCCACCCCGCTCGACGCCAGGTAGCGCGCACACCATGAGGCTGCCGAGCCCTGGCCGCGGACCTGCACCGCCGCCGCCAGCAGGCGCTCCTGCCCTTCGCCGCCGAAGCCGTCGAGGATGAGGTGGCGCGCGTAGCGCTCTTGCTGGGCGGCGTCGAGCAGCATCTACCCTCCGGCGATGGCCGGGACGATGGTGAGGCGGTCGCCTTCCTTGAGCGCGGTGCCGAGGCCCTGCGCGTGGCGGACGTCCTCGTCGTTCTTGAAGAGGTTGACGTAGCGGCGCAGGGCCCCCTTGTCGTCGAGCAGCTTGTCCTTGAGCGCGGGATACCGGCGCGACAGCTCTTCGAGCGCGGCGCCGACGGTGCCGGCGTTCTCCACCGCCACCTCGGACAGGTTGGCGGTGAGGGGGCGCAGCGGAGCGGGGATCTTCACGTTGACGGGCATGTTCTGCTTCCTCCGGTTGCTAGGATGCCACGCGGCCGCAAGCGGCGCAGGAAGGATCGCGCTTCACCGCAAGTGGGCGTTCGGTGCCCCGCAGGGCGTCCCATCGGGAGAGGACGCCCGCCTCGGCCGCGCCGAGCAGGACCTGCATCGCCGCCCGGGCCATGGCGGCGCCCACCAGGCCGCAGAGGGGAGAGAGCACTCCCGCCTCGGCGCAGGCCGGCACGCTGCCCTCGGGCGGCGGACCTTCGAAGAGGCAGCGCAGGCAGGCGGTGCGGCCCGGCAGGATGGTGAGCAGCTGGCCGGTCCAGCCGAGCGCCGCGCCGTGGACCAGCGGCAGGCGGCGGGCGACGGCCTCGTCGTTGGCGCGGAAGCGGGCCTCGAAGTTGTCGGTGCCGTCGAGGACGACGTCCGCGCCGGCCAGGAGCGCCGCCGCCGTCGAGGCATCGAAGCGGGCCACGCGCGCCACCGCGCCCAGCTTGCGCGCCGCCACTTCCGCCTTGGGAAGGCCAACCTCGGCGGCGGTGTAGAGGATCTGCCGCGAGAGGTTGGAGCCATCGATGCGGTCGTCGTCGACGATGACGAGCTGCAGGGACAGGCCGCGCGCCCGCGCCTCGTCGCGCAGGGCCAGCGCCGCCGGGCAGCCCAGCCCGCCGGCGCCGAGGAGAACGGCGGTCTTCACTGCCCGCGCTCTTCGAGGCTGAACTCGCGCTCGCCGGGCGCGGTGATCAGCGCCACCCCGCCGTGTTCGTGCGAGAAGGCCGCGGCCGCGGCGCTGGCGTGGCTGGCGAGCAGGCCCAGCTCCCGCGCCACCCGGGTCCGCGCCTCTGCCGCCTGCGCGCGGGTGACCGCGACGCGCTCGATGCCTGCGGGCAGGTCGGCCTCGAGGGGCAGATCGGGCAGCGCAGTGTCCGCGGCGACGAGCGCGACGCCGCGCACGAAACTCCACCGGCTCCGCAGCGCCTCGAGCGCACCCAGCAGGGCCGCCCGCTCCCCGCCCGCGCAGACGAGGAGCGGCGGCGCCACCGCGAGCTGCGCCAGCAACTCCGCGCCGAGCGTGCGCGCGTAGAGCGGCACCGCCTGGTCGGAGTCGAGCGCCGGCACGGTGGGCAGCGCCGAGGGATCGAGGCGCGCTCCCCACAGCTGCAAGGTCTCGCGCATCTCGTGGGTGAACACTCCCTGCGGCGCGACCACCAGGCGCACCCCGCTCGCCCGCGCCCGGCCCGCCGCGGCGATGGCGGCGTTGCCCGAGGCCGCGATGACCGCTTCCGCGGCGCCGCCGAAATCCCAGGCATCCGCCGCCCGGCCTGCGGTGGCGCCCGAGGCCCGCAGCAGATCGAGCTTGAGCAGCCCGGCGCCCCAGCGCAGGATCGGCGTGGGAAGATCGGTGGCCCTGGTCGTCGGCACGGTGTCGTTTCCGGTGGTGTCGTCCGGTGGTGGCGTTTGCGGTGCGGGGCGCGCAGGATAAAGAGCCGTGAAGCTCCGGGCAACCCTGCTGCTGATCGCCGCCGCCGCCTGCCGCTCCGAGAAACTCCCTCCCGCGGCAAAGCCGCCCGCGCCAAAGTCGCCCGCGCCGCAGTCCTGCCTCGACCGCGAGTTGGCCGCGAGGGGCCTGAACAGCTTCGGCGATCCTCCCGACACCGCGTATGCAGGCGGCACGCCGCTCTTCGACGAAGCCACCGGCAAGAGCACGGATCGCGCCGCATACATCTTCGCCAGGCACCCCGACATCGGCCTCGCCTGCCAGGGGCGCGACTGAGGCCAAAGCCGTTTGCTCCTGCCGCGGCCCGGCTGCTATCGTCGCTTTTGTGAGTGAGACGTCCGCGGCGGTCCTGGGCAGCGCCCGCGCAGAACCTCTGCCGCGCGGCGGATTGTTCGCAGGCCCGGCGGAAAAGAGCGGCACCAGCGGCGCCTTCAGCGAGGACCGCTTCCTCACCCGCGCCCGCGCCCTCTTCTACGCGCGGCTCGCCTTCCTCGTGCTCGGGCTCGGCGTCATCGGCGTCCCCGCCTGGTCGCAGGCGTTCGGCGTCGGCGGGCCGGGCGCGTACGCCATCTATCTGGTGATGGTCGCGTACAGCGCCGCCAACTACGTCTTCCTCCCCAAAAAGCACGTCGGCCGCATCCTGACCTTTTCCACCCTCTGCGCCGACCTCTGCGTCCTGGTCTGGCTGGTCAGCGTCACCGGCGGCCTGCGCAGCCCGCTCCTGGCGGCCCAGCTGCTCTTCACCACCCTCTTCGTGGTCCTCTTCCCGACGCCGCTCGCGGTGGTGCCGCCGCTCTTGACCTTTCCGGTCGTCGCCAAGCTCGATCAGCTCCTGGGCGGCCACGCCGTGGTCCAGATCGATATCTTCATCCTCCTCTGGTACTCGGCCATCAACTGCATCCTCGTCTACGTGATGGTCTACCTGAACGAGCGCGATCGCGTGAAGCACCGGGAGCTCGCCAAACTTTCCCTCGCGGTCCGCGAGATGGCCATCGTCGAGGAGCGCAACCGCCTGGCGCGGGAGATCCACGACGGCCTGGGCGGCGTGCTCTCGAGCGTGGTCATCCAGAGCGAGTACCTGCTCAACATGATCGACGGCTCGGAGGTCCGCTCGCGGCTGCAGGGCACCCACGAGGCGCGGGCGGCCATCCTTCCCACCATCCGCAAGGAGCTGTCCGACCTGCACAGCGCCGCCGAAGACTCGATGGACGAGCTGCGCCGCTCGCTGCGGATGATGAAGGAGGACTTCGACCTGGTGAGCGCGCTCGCGGACTACTGCAAGCTCGCCTCCGGGCGGCACCGCCTCGAGGTGCGCTTCAACCGCGTCGGGCGCGAGCGGTTCGTGGGCCCCGAGAGCGCGCTGGCCCTCTTCCGCGTCCTCCAGGAGACCACCACCAACGTCAGCAAGCACTGCGGCAAGGGGACGCTGGTCGAGGTGACTTTGACCTTCGCCCCGGGGCATGCGCAGCTGCGGGTGAAGGATCACGGCAAGGGCTTCGCGCTGCCGGCCGACCCCACCGCGCTGGGCCGCGATGGGCACTACGGGCTCGCCAACATGCGCGAGCGCGCCAACAAGGTGGCAGGACAGATCCGGATGACGTCCGAACCCGGCAAGGGGACGTGCATCGAGTTGACCGTTCATGCCGGAGAGGAGTTCGCCCGATGAGCGCCGCACCCGCAAAGCCCGCCGAGAAGATCAAGGTGGTGGTGGTCGAGGATCAGCCGCAGATCCTGAAGAACCAGCTCAAGATCCTGGCGGAGTCGCAGGAGATCGAGGTGATCGGCACGGCGCTCTCGGGCGAGGCGGCGCTGGAGCTCCTGGAGAAAAAGCAGCCCGACGTCATCCTCCAGGACCTGGGGCTGCCGCGCATGACCGGCATCGAGGTCACCCGCGAAGTGAAGAAGCGCTGGCCGCAGATCGAGGTGCTCATCTTCACCATCTTCGACGAGGAGGAGAAGGTCATCGAGGCGGTCAAGGCCGGCGCCTCGGGGTATCTCTTGAAGGGCGCAACCTCCGAGAAGATCATCGAGGCCATCCGCGAGGTGAAGGCGGGCGGCAGCGTCATCCAGCCCAACCTGGCCCGCCGGCTGCTCAGGCACTTCCATGTCCCCGAGGAGGGCGCGCCGCCCGAGGCGCCCTACAAGCGGCCGCTGCCGCCCGGCAACCGCGAGGAGCCGCCCATGCGGCCCCTGACCGAGCGCGAGGTCGAGATCCTGCGGCTGATCGCCAAGGGCCTCTCCAACAACGAGGCGGCCGGCGTGCTGACGCTCTCCCGCGCCACGGTGCGCACGCACCTCGAGCACATCTACGAGAAGCTCGAGGTCACCAACCGCGTCGAGGCGGTCACCGAAGGGCTGCGCAAGGGCCTCATCGAAATGTAGCGCGGCTTGAGCCTCGGGCCGGCGGCGGAATTCTGGCGTGCGCGCGAAAGGTATACTAAGTTTCCGCGCATGACCGACCTCTCCAAGCTCTTCCACCGCCAGTGGGCGCTGCCGATCCTGGTGTCGATCGCGCGCAAGAAGCCGCTCACCGTCGCGCGCCAGACGTACCAGGACACGCTCGCCGCCCTCGTCGAGCAGGGGCTGGTGTCGAAGGACGGCGCGCTGACGGCGCGGGGCCACAAGATCTCCGAGCGCGGCGAGGCGCTGCTCAGCGCGCTGGAGAAGTCGGGCGACCTGCGCAAGTGGGCGCTGCCCATCCTGCACGTGCTCGGGCGCAAGGCGCAGCGCTTCGGCGAGCTCAAGGCGGCGCTGCCGGGCGCGACGCCACGGGCCATCTCGATGGCGCTCAAGGATCTGGTCGAAGAAGGGCTGGTGGACCGGCGCGTGCTGGACGGTTTCCCGCCGCGCACCGAGTATTCTTCCGCCGCCAAGGCGCGCGGGCTCGCGCCGCTCCTCGACCAGCTCGCGAAAGTGTAGTCAGCGCAGGCGGACCAGCTCGCCCGTCTCGAAGAGGCCGTCGCCGTCGAGCTCCGAGGCCTCGAGCGCCGCCGGCGGATAGCCGATGTCGCAGAGCCAGAGCTCGCCCGTATATTGCCAGGCGAGCGATCCGAAGAGACCCGCCGCCGGGAGCCCGAGCGCCAGCGTGGTGTGCGCCTTCAGCGTGGGCGGCAGTGGCTCGCCGGAGTCGGGCTCGAGGCCGCTCGGGCACTCGAGCGAGAGCGCCTCGGCGCGGACTTCGTTCGACAGCCGGATCAGCCCCGCCAGGGGCTCGCGGGGAGCGCCGTCCAGCCCCACGCCGACCAGGCCGTCGATGACCAGGTCGGCGTCGGCCACGGCGCCGCGCACCGCCGGCGAGCGCGGCTGGAGCAGCGGCAGGCGCAGCGCCTCGCAGATCGAAGCGGCGGCCAGGGTTTCGGGCCGCATCTCCTGCTCGGCGCCGGTGAGGATGGCGCTGCAGGAGGCGCCGAAGCCGTGGAGGATGCGCAGGGTGTGCAGCGCCACGCAGGCCTTGACGCCGCTGCCGCACAGCGCCACCACCGTCGCGCCGGCCACGCGGTTGTCGAGCAGCTTGCGCACCAGCGCGGCGGCGGCGCGGGCGGCGGCCTCGGTCATCTGGTCGCGGGTGACGCCGAAGTCGATGGAGGCCTGCTCGACGTCGGCGAGGATGGCAGTGCTGATGGGGGGCAGATCGAGAGCGGAAGCCATGTCCTTTCGCAGACTCCCCGGCTAGACGCTGAACTTGAAGGGCGCGCGGTCGACGAAGATGGGGTCCGACTTCTTCTCGCCGCCCTGCCCGTCCTTGACCACGAAGTAGAAGTGCGACTCGTTCTTGCCGGCGGCGTCAGCGGGGATGTCGAGCTTGATCTTCTTCTTCACGCTCTTGGCCGCGCTGGCGCTCTCGCTCTTGACCTTCTTGTCCTGCGCGGGGTCGGCGCTCGCGGCCCAGATCTCGATGGTCAGGCTGCCCTTGGGATCCTTGCACTCGATCTGCAGCTCGACTTCCTGCCCGTTGGCCGCGCGCTGCACGCTCCACCTGGCCGAGGCGATCGAGCCCGCCTTCTTCTCGTCCTTGGCGTCCTTGGAGACGTCCTTGCCGCCGCCCGCCGCGGGGCCGCCGCCGCCGTGCGTGTCGGAGCCCGGCTTGGCCTGCTTCTGCTTGTCCGCCTGCGACTTCTCGAGGAGGATCTTGAGGGCGTTGATGACGTAGCTGCCCAGGCCCTGGGCGTCGGCGCCGTCGTCGAGGAGCACGTCGGGCGAGCCTTCGATGATCTGCCCCGAGCCGCCGCAGTGCTTGGTCTTGTCCTGCATGCGCGCCGCCGGCTTGCCGTTGACGTAGACCGTCGGCGAGCCCTTGGCGATCTGGAAGTTGTTGGGGCCGCAGCAGATGGCGTGGATGCCGAGGTCGTCCTGCCGGCCCTGCGGCTTGCCGTTGGTGAAGACGTCGGCCGAGCCCACCACGATGGGTCCCACGCCCGGGTGCGGGCAGGCGGGGCAGCCGTGCGCGTCGGCCTTGACCTGCGCCTTGTCCCCGAGTCGTGCGGCAGCGGGCATTCAAGTCCTCCCCCGGAACGAATCCCTTGCTGCTTGAGCTTACCAGAATCCCGTGCTATGCGCGCTCCCCCATGTTTGCCTTCATCATCACCGTTCACGTCGTCGTCAGCGTCTTCCTCATCTTCGTCATCCTGCTGCAGCCGGGCAAAGGTGCCGGGATGGCCGCCTTCTCGGGCGGCGGCGGGGGCGCCTCGACCACGGCCTTCGGCGGCCGCGGGTCGGTGACCTTCCTCTCCAAGGTCACCACCGTCTGCGCCATCGTCTTCATGCTCACCTCGCTGACCCTGGCGTGGCGCTCGTCGCACAGCGACTCGGTGCTGCGCGCGCGGCGCAACCTCGCCGCGCAGGACGCGAAGAAGACCACTCCGGCCGATGGCAGCACCGCTCCGCTCGCTCCGGCCGCGGGCAGCGCCACTCCGGCTGCGCCGGGCAGCGCCACTCCCGCTCCCGCTACCCCTGCGCCGGCGACCGGCAAAGCGCCGGCCGCGCCTTCCAAGAAGTAGCCTTGCAGCGAAATGGCCGCGGTGCTAGAAGCCGCGGCCCGGTACCTCGCCCAGGTGGTGGAACTGGCAGACACACCAGCTTGAGGGGCTGGCGGGTAAAACCGTGGAGGTTCGAATCCTCTCCTGGGCACCAGTTTCGTGAGGGCCGGCCAGCGAGCCGGCCTTTGCATTTGAGTTGCCCGCCTGGCGACGCGGCAGGCGGGCGCCCCTTCGTCCTTGGCGGATCGCGCGCTCCGTCCTCACCTTTCGGTCATGGCAAACGAGATCAAGAACGAAGGCGAAGGCAGCAAGACCGCGGACAAGAACTATCGCGAGACGGCGACCGACTTCGCCAAGCGGACCGACACGCTGCAGGCCGGACTGCAGGCCGAACGCGAGGTCGAGAGCAAGAAGAGCGAATTCGACGAGGCCGAGAAGGCCGGCAAGTCGCACAGCGCCGGAGATCTGAAGAAGGATCTCGACGGCAGCGACTTCAAGAAGAAGTAGCGCCAGGCGCGCGCAGCAGGCGGCCGAGACTCAGAGCGCGTACTCAGAGCGCGTAGTTGTAGAGCGTGCAGCGCAGGGGCCCGTTCCACACCACGCGGCGCGGGCCCCGCGGGCGGACGCCGAACGCGCTCTCGAAGTCCTCGCTGCCGGAGAGCACGGCGGCGTGGTGGCCGCGCAGCTCGCGCAGGGCCGCGCCCAGCTGGTGATAGAAAGTCTTGAGCTGCTTGCGGCCGCCCGCCTCGAGGCGATCGCCGTAGGGTACGTTGAGCAGCAGCTGGCCGGGCGGGTCGAGCGGCATCGTCTCCCGCGCGTCGGCCTGCGAGACCTGCAGCACCACCTTGGCGGCGCGGGCGTTGGAGCGCGTCGCCTCGACTGCGTCGGCGTCGCGGTCGGAGGCGAAGATGGGCGGCGGCTGCACCACCCGCGCCGCCAGCTCCTCGCGCAGCGCGGCCAGCGTGCGCGCGTCCTCCGATGCCGTCCGCGGCCAGCGCTCGCAGGAGAGACGGCGCTCGCCGTTGGGAGCGCGGCGCGAGGCAAAGAGCGCCGCCTCGATGGCCAGGGTCCCCGAGCCGCAGACCGGGTCGCGCAGGGGCGTTGTCCCATCCCAGCCGGAGTAGATCACCACCGCCGCCGCCAGCGCCTCGCGCAAAGGCGCCTCGACGGTGCGGGCGCGGTAGCCGCGGTTGGAGAGCAGCTCGCCCGACAAATCCAGCGAGAGGCTGCACTCGCCGTCGTAGAGGTGGGCGACGATGAGCACGTCGGGCGCGCGCGTATCCACGCTGGGGCGGAAGCCCTTCTTCTCGCGCAGCACGTCCACCACCGAGTCCTTGATCCGCTGCTCGACGAAGTGGGTATTGGTCAGGCCCTCGGCGCGGCCGGTGGCGTTGACCGCCAGCGTCTGGCCCTCGACGACCAGGTCGGACCAGGGGAGCCCTCTGACGCCGGCGTAGAGCTCGTCGGCGGTGTTGGCGGTGAACTCGCCGATGGGCTCGAGCACCCGCAGCGCCGTGCGTAGGTCGAGGCAGGCCCTCAGCGCCACCGCGCGGGGCCCGGTGAAGCGCACCCCGCCCTGCCCCGGCCGCACGCCCTTGGCGCCCAGCCCGTGCAGCTCCACCTCCAGCGCCGGTTCGGCGCCGCGCGGGCAGGTCGCGTACCAGGAGCGGAACATGGCGCGAACCTATACCAACCTTCAAAGGCTTCGGGCGTAGAGTGAAGCCATGGTCGAAGACGGCTACCTGCGGGATCTGGTGCTGCTGCGCCGCTGGAAGCGCGCGCTGCTCGCCAAGGGCGCCGACATCGCCGCGCTGCTCGAGCAGATTCTCTCGGGCAAAGAGGTGGAGCTGGGCGCGGGCATCCCCGAGCTGGGCGCCACCGGCAAGGAGCAGCGACTGCGCCGGTTCCTCGAGCTCATCGACCGCGGCGTCAAGCGCGCCGCCACCGATCGCTTCGGACGGTGCACCGTCTGCGGCGACGCGCTTTTGCAGGCGGTGCTGGACGAGCAGCCCTGGACCGAGCGCTGCCTCCTGCATCCGGCCTGACGCCCGCGGCCTACCGCTCTACGAGAGAGGCTCCGCCCGGATTCGAACCGGGGTGTGAGGGATTTGCAGTTAGTAGGGCATCGGTCGGAATTTCCCTCTGAAGATTGATCAGAGCGGCCACGAATTGCTCTTCCGTCGTGGGCTCTTCGTGGGCAATCCGCAGCCAAGTTGGCGCCGCGCGACCGCCGGCTGTTGACCGAGCAGGCTGGCCGCTCTACAGGGGATTCATGCCCGACAAGCCGAATGCGCCGCCGGTCACAGAACTCTGGAGCAACATCACGCCCAACGACCTCGGGCTGAAGGCGGCCTACTGGACGCACCGGGACGAGGATCCTGTGAGGTTCGTAGCGATCGTCGGCTGGGTAACATGGTCGGCCCTGCCTCCATACGATCCGAACTTGCCGGCACGCGGCTTCTTCCCCGTAGTGGTCGATCCCACCTCGACGTGGCCGCACATGGCGAAGAACCTGCAAGACTACCTGGGCGTCGTTCCGAACGATTGGGAGTCGGACGCTGTGAAGGAGCGAGCGCGCGCTGTCAAACCGGAGCACGCCGGCTCGACGACCGCGCACGGCGAACCGCTGCTGCCGAACGTGGGGCACGTCGGAAAGGCATGATCGGCGCGGTGCGGAAACCTGCGGGGGCAGCGTCCGATCGTTTCAGGCAGCCCTTGGCCGCCACAACACGAGGCGGTCGCGTCCCTGATCTTTGGCGTCACGCTTCGCCTCGTTCGCCCGGTCGGCAAGGTGCGGCAGGTCGCGTATCGAACTCGCGATTGCCAGCCCCGCGGATACAGTGATTGTCTCTGTCCCGTTCTCTACTTGGAACGGCACGCGGCGAATGAAGTCAAGGAGGTCGGCCATGAATGCCGCCGCCATCCCGGCCGAGAAGTTGGGCAGCAGGATCACCATCTCGTCGCCGCCCTCCGCGTAGGCGTATCCATGGCCGACAACAGCGTCCGCGATCAACCCCTGGAATTGTGGCAATACCGTGCGGTCGATGACCCGCTCGGTGTACTTCGTGTTCAACCCCTTGAAGTGGTCGATGTCGAGGTACACGAGAGCGACCCCGAACATACCCCGCGCGCTCCTCAAGTCTTCCGCCAGCAGCGTCGGCACATCCAGAATCCCGAACTTCTGGTCCTTCGCCCGCACCGAGGGCGCGTTCACCAGCTCCGGCGGTAGTGCATCCAAAACGTCCATCGCGTACCGCAAGTCTCTGCGCACGGTTTCGATCTCGTGCCGGTGGATGTACCCACGGTTGTCGAAGTCGCTTGTGCCGCTGGACTCTGGGATGGAACGTACGGGCATATCCCCCAGCGCGGAAGGGAAGGCGGTGCGGACGGCGGTCATCAGATCCGTCGCGCGCGTGAAGAGGTCCATGATGTGCAACGGGTCGAAGTAGCGCCCGTGCGGGTCTTCAAGGTGGTGGTCGGCCACCTTCGCAAGCGCCCGCAGGTTTGCGACGACCTCTTGGCGGGTCATGGCGTGGCATTCTAGCGCCCTGCGAGCCAGCGCTGCGGCTTTAAATTAGCGACGGCGCGCTTCGGCCAACAAGCGGGCGATCGCAGCCGGCGGAAGGCCGCGCGACTCAGTGAAGAGCAACTCGCGAGGGCTGGTCCCCGCCACGAGGTCCGCCATCGTCACGTCGAGGACGGTCGCCACCTTCGCGAGAGCCGTGAGGCTCGGCACCACCAACCCGCGCTCCAACTCGCTGACGTAGCCCCGGCCGAGGCCGCACTCCTCGACGAAGGCGTCGAAGGAGATGTCGGCGGCCACGCGTAGTTCGCGGATGCGAGCACCCACGCGGCGCGCAAGCTCATCAGGCTCGCGACGGTGCCGCTTCGAGCCGGCGCGGCCCCTTGAAGGCATGCTTGACCGTAGGCACAAGCGGCACCAGACTGGTTCGGGATCCCGAACTATGCCCGCTCAACCACCGCGAGAGTTGCTCCTGTTGATGGAAGAGATGAAGGCCGTCCGCGAGGGCCTCGTCGCGACGACCGCCGTGCTCGACAAGATCGAGTCCTACTTGCGCGAGGGGTTGGCGTCCTGGGCCGAGAGTTACAACCGGGATCGTCGCCACCAAGCCCTCACACTGTCGCAGGCCGCGAGCCGCCTCGGAATATCGCGGTCCACCACCCTGCCCGCCGAGATCGCGAACGGCCGTATCGCGACCGTGCCTTGGGGGCCGAGGCGAGTTCGGATTCCGCTCTCCGAAATCGAGCGCTTGGAGGCTCTGGGCCTTGGGGAGCGGCGTCGGCCCGTGAGACGCAGGCCGGGTCGAGCACCATCGAGGTGGCCGCCGCCGCCGAACGCGGACGAGGAACTCGCGAAGCTCAAGTCGATGACACTCAACGAGCGTCTGGAGGAGGCCGATCGACGACGCGAGGCTCGCGACCGCCTGAAGAAGGAGTAGTCACGATCACGCACGGCGTATTCACGATCCCGAGCGTGTAGTCACGATCGCGAAGAGAAAAAGATGGAGGCGCCACCCAGAATCGAACTGGGGAATGGGAGATTTGCAGTCTCCTGCCTTACCGGCTTGGCTATGGCGCCAACGAGGGGAAGCCCTCTACCTCGAACGTCCCAGCCGGTCAACACGGGAACATGGTCCTATCTTCCCACGGCACGCGCATCGAGACTACTCGTTCTCGTCGCCTTTGAAGTCCATCGAGTCGAACTGGAACTTCCCGTGCCGGTCGAAGAGGAAGCCCATCCGACCCTGGCGCATGTGCTCGATCATCGTCGGATAGTAGGGCGCGTCCTCGAACAGGGGTCCGCAGACGCGCGTCAAGAACTCGCGGAACGGGGGTTCGTCATTTTCGTCGAGGACCGCCTGTGCAGGAACCTGTGCGAGAAGTCGTTGCGGGCCGAGTTCGTCAAACTCGGACAAGAATCGCGGTCGCTCCAGGAGGTGGGTGTTGATGTACGCGACGTGGGCAAGGACCTCGCGCGCTTGGACGGGAGACAGCCGACCTTCGATGCGCTTCACATCCTCGAAGAAGAGGTTCACGACCGCGCACGAGTCGTTCAAGACGGCGATGATGCATACGTCATCCATGCGGATCAGCATCGACTGCGGGATGTGCAGATCGACATAATCGAATGGACTGAAGTGGTCCCTGATCTTGGCTCGAAGAACTAAGATCGATCCGATCGCAGTCTTGTCCATCAGCGCCTCGGTGTAGAAGGCGCGCGCCACGCAGTGCACATGGTGCAGCGCGACCGGATCATGGAATGCCTCAGCGATCGATCGCGAGTCACCCGCACGCTCATCGCGAACATTCCTCAGAAACTTGTCCTTGAGGTGGGTCTTGATGAAGAGCAGTGCGAGCCAGTTGAAGAGGAGGTGCGGGCCTTGCGTGCGGACGTGCCGGCTGACTCCTTCCACGCCACCGGCAAGGATCTCCTGGATGGGCACTTCGATCTGCGTGTTCATGTACGAGTTGCAGCGCACGCAACACGGCAGGACGTAGTTGCCGTAGCTGTGCGACGACAGGTTCGGCAGCTTGATGGCGATGTCGTACAGCTTGTACTTCTTCAAGAGCCAACGAGGCAGGACGTGCTCGTTGTTGAACTCGACGGTGGACGGGCTCGCCCCACAGATGAAGCAGCAGTCTCCGAGGACGATGTCCCGCAGGAACCGCTCAACGCTGAAGTGCAAGACCCGGCCATCGCTGGCGAGCACTGAGTCGTCTGCGAGGCGGCTGATGGGCATGTTCCATCCTCGCGTCCAGCCGGGGAGGTCGCAAGGGTGTTCCGACTCTACGTCGCGCGCTATGTGGCGAGTTGGCGCCAGCCGTTAGAGCCGTTTCGGGGAGTGGTCTTGAGAAGACAAGCAGAGAGGAGGCCAGAGCGAGAACCGCCAGCAAGTCACCGAATACTCTGCTATGCGCACAGAGGGAGAAACAAAGCTCGCGTCTTTGCAGTCCCTTGCCTTACCAACTTGGCTACGGAGCCCCAGGGGACCGGAGCGAGTACCGCGAGTCCGCGCGGCGGTCAAGACGCGGCGCCCTTCGCGCGGCACCGCGACGCTGCCTTATTTCTTCGGCGGCTTCTTGCCCTTGGGGACCACCAGCCCGCGCGAAAGCCGGCGCAACACTTTCCTCAGCTGGCGCTTCTTGTAGCGCAGGTGCGCATTCTCGCCGCGCTCGTTGGCGACGGCGGTCTCCCTGTCCACCAGCTGCAGCTCCACCATGCAGAAGGCGATGCGCCCGTCGCCCGCCTCGACCGCCCGCTCGGGCAGGTGGACGGGAAGATCGACGACGAAGTTGAGCACTTTGTACGAGCCGCCGGAGAACTCGTTCGACTGCGCAGGGCCCGCCTCGCGCCTGTCGTGGTCCTCGAGGTGCAGCCCCGCCTGCAGCTCGGCGGCGAGCGCCTGCAGGCCTTTCGAGCCCTGCACCAGCTTGCGGAAGCTCATCAGCGTGTTCTGCGACTGCCCCGGCACCACGAAGTTGAAGGGGATGAGCAGGTCACAGAGGCGCACCAGCACCGGCAGCACGTGCTCGCGGTCGGCGGTGACCACGCGGTAGCGGACCCGATCGTAGATCTGCGCCGCCAGCGTCTCCTTCTTGGCAAGCAGCTTGGTGATGACGCTGTGCCGCGTCTTCACGCTGCCCGCCGCGGAGATCACCGGCAGGCCCTCGCGGCGCAGCTGATCGATGGCAGAGTCCACCCGCTGCGTGACCAGCTGGCAGAGCTCGTCCTCGCTGACCTTGGCCCGGTGGAGCAGGCCGCGCGCCTCGACGTGGTGGACCACGTGCATCACCTTGAGGACCAGGCAGGCGATGCGACGCAGCTTGGGTGCGCTGACGCCCGAGGCGAAGAGGAAGAGGTCCTGCACCTGCCTGGGGTGCGCCACCTCCTCGGTGACCGCGTAGCGGAAGGTCGTGCGCAGGTAGTCGACGGCTTCGTCGAGGATGCGCTGCAGCCGGTCGCGGTCGAAGGGATCGTCGGGCTCGAAGAGGCAGAGCCGCAGGTAGCGGTCCACCTCGTCGCGCGACTGGAAGTGCAGCCGCCGCCAGTCGATGACCGAGCCGCCGCGCAGGATGAGGCGCATGCGCTCGAGGTCGCCCAGGCTCCAATGGTCGGGCAGCGGGATGGGCGGGTGGACGATCACGGGCGGGCCCTCGGGAAGGGCGGGAGAGCATACAGCAGACTGCGGCTGCAGCTTCAGAAGGCGGCGCGGAGCGACGGCAGGACGGCGAAGCCGTAGGCCTTGCGGTAGGCGACCACGTCGCCCTCGAGGCCCAGCTGGAAGCGCTTGACGAAGGGCTGGAAGGAGAGCAGCGCGCCGGCAAAACCGGTAGGGCCCGGAGCGCCCTCGCCCGCGGCCTGCGCGCCCCACCCTGCGCCGGCGTGGGCCCAGAGGCCGAGCTTGCCTTCGGCGTCCAGCCGCGAGAGGAGGAACCGGCCTCCCGCGCCTGCTGCCACGATGGCGCTATCTCCCGGCGACCGCTGGGGCGCGCTCTCGACCGCGCCCGACAACCACAGCTCACCCGCGGCGCGCTCCGAGAGCGGATACCCGAGGTCGAGGCGCAGGAGCGGACCGCTGCCGACTCCGGGCCGCCCGCTCTGGTGCAGCAGCACCGGCCCTGCGAAGATCTCGACCCACGGCTGCTGCGGCGTCACCGCGGCGAGGATCAGTGCGAGCAACATGGTCACCCTCCAGGGGTGAAGATGAAGGGATAGGTGACGAAGACTTCGCCGCCGCCCTTGGGAATGGGGAACCGCCAGGTCTTGATCTTCGAGGCGACGCAGGACTCGACCGCGCGGTCGTGCAGCGTGCTCTCCTGCGTATGCGCCTCGGTGACGCCGCCGCTCTGGTCGATGGTCCAGGCGGAGATGAGCTTGCCCGAGAGGCTGG
>JANXXR010000701.1 GCA_025350525.1 Deltaproteobacteria bacterium | reverse complement strand
AGGTCGGCGATCGATTGGTGGGCGAGCGTGAACTCTAGATTGGCGTCGCGCAGCTTGTTCAGCGAGTCGAGGATGGTCGGATCTGCGAAGTTGTAGAACTCATCGACGGTGACGCTGAACGGGGTCTTCCGCCATGAGCGCAACCAGACCCCGTTCAGCGTCACCGTCGATGAGTTCTACAACTTCGCAGATCCGACCATCCTCGACTCGCTGAACAAGCTGCGCGACGCCAATCTAGAGTTCACGCTCGCCCACCAATCGATCGCCGACCTCGAACTCATCTCGAAGGAATTCGCGGTTTGCGCCTGGGACAACACACGCACGTTATGGAGCGAACCCCGTTATGTGGCGATGCCTCGCCAAGTGCCGGCCGGCCCACGAGATCGATGAACTCGTCTTCCCATAAGCCCGTACGCGCGGTGTCTCTTCCGTTGCCGAATCGTTCGGCGGAGGAGGGAGCGCGTATGAGGAGGAAGAAGCTAATGGCTGGGCCGCTGCGGCTGGAGGTCGAGGCCTTCGCTGCCGGGCTGGAGCGCCTTGGGTATAGCCACCACAATCGTTACGTATATCCGCGCGTCGTCCAGATGTTCGACGACTACCTGGCGCGCAAGAGCGTGAAGACCGCCGGTGCGGTGGCGCGGCACATCGGGGGCTTTCTTGCCGAGGTGAGGACTCGCCGCAAGTCGTTGCGAAAGAGCGATCCGATCGGCCACTGGTGGGGGCGGGCGCTGGATCTTCTTCTGAAGCAGCTGCGCGACAAGGGCCTCTTGCCACCGCTTCCGAGCAAGGCGATGAACCCGCGGCTCGTCGAGTATCTCGGATTTCTCTCGGAGCACTGCGGGCTGAGCGCGACGACGATCCGCCGGCACGAGATCGACGTTGGAAACTTCCTCGGTCATCTGCGCGCGCGGACGGACGCGGATCTGGCATCGATCTCCGCGAAGGCCATCGACGAGTTCATCATCAAGGCGTCGCGCACCAGGTGCAGGCGGTCGATGGAGATCATCACCGGCGCCCTGCGAGGCTTCCTCGGGCACCTCTTCGTCCAGGGCATCGTCCGGACCGATTTGCGCGAGCAAGTCGTGACCCCGCGTATCTATTCGCTCGAGACCTTGCCGCGGTCGATTCCGTGGCGGGATGTCCGGCGGACCCTCGCGTCCATCTCGGGCCGGGGCGTCCTGGCCCGCCGGGATCGAGCCATCCTGATCCTGCTCGGCGTTTGTGGCCTGCGCGCCAATGAGGTGGCCAACCTCCGCGTCGACCATATCGATTGGCGGCGGGATCTCATTCAACTGCATCGGTCGAAGAGCCGCTCGGTAGAGGATATCCCGCTGGTACCCGAAGTAGGCGAGGCATTGATCGCCTATCTGCAGAAGCGTCCGCCCGGTACGCCTCACCCGCAGGTGTTTTTGACGGTCAGAGCCCCGCTGCTCCCGTTGACCCGCTCCCAGATCAGCATCCGGGCGAGAAAGCATCTGCTCCGCGCGGGCGTGCAAGCTCCGCATCTGGGAGCGCACACGCTGCGCCATTCCCACGCGATGCACCTGCTCCGCCGAGGCTTTTCGCTCAAGGCGATCGGCGATTCCCTCGGCCACAGCAGTCCCCAGTCGACGATGGTCTACACCAAGGGAGCGGTCGAGGATCTGCGGGAGGTGGCGCAGGAGATCGAGGGGGTGCAGCCATGACCGCGTTTGTCAGCCCCTTGGGACCGAAGATGGAGGCCTTCGTGGCCCTTCATCGGGCAACTGGACGCAAGTATCGAGCTGCAGAGGAGGAGCTACGGCGGCTCGACCGGTTTGTGGCGGCGCTGAAGTCGCCACCTGATTCGGTGACGCCGGAGATCGCGGATGCGTGGCTCTCCGCGAAGCCGCACCTCAATCCGGTGACGCAGCGGTCCCGGGCGAGCACGTTTCGGATCTTCTGCCTCTACCTGAAGCGGCTCGACCAGAGAGCGCACGTCCCGGACCGCCGACAGTTTCCTGCTCGAATGCCAGAGCGCAAGCCGCACATCTATTCGCCGGACGAAATGAGGACGCTCTTGCGTGCGGCGCTGGCGCTCTCAACGCGCCTATGGTGGTTTCGGCCGCAGACAGTCCATGCGCTCCTCTGCACGCTCTATGGCACCGGATTGAGAATCGGCGAGGCCTGCCGGTTATCGATCGGGGACGTCAATCTGGTCGAGCAGACTCTCCTTATTCGAGACACGAAATTCTTCAAGTCCCGTATCGTCCCAATCTCGAAGAGCTTGGCCGCCAGACTCGATGCCTATCTTCGGATAAGGAACAAGATAGCGTCCACCGATGTGAAGGCGCCCTTCTTCGTCAATCGCCTCTTGAGGTCTGTATCGCCAGTCAAGTTTAGCTGGCTCTTTCACCGGATGATCCGCGCGACGGGCATCGGCGCCGGGCGCGGCGAGCGAGAGCCACGCCTGCACGACTTGCGACGGACCTTCGCGGTCCATCGGCTGGTCCGGTGGTATCGCGAGGGGGCAGACGTCTGGGCCAAGCTGCCCTTGCTCGCGACGTACCTGGGGCACAGCACCGTGCATGCGACGCACGTCTACCTGACGGCATCCGCCGAGCTCCTGCAGGAAGCGAGCGGCCGCTTCGAGCGCACCTACGGATCGCTCGTTTCCGAGCGGGAGGAGGCTTGAGCATGGATGCCTCAACCCGCCTCGGCGAGCACGTGCGCACGTACTTCCACGAGTACCTGATGGCCCAGCGGAACGTCAGCCCGAACACCGTCTTGAGCTATCGCGATACGCTCAAGCTCTTCTTCGTCTTCGCCGCTGGCCGATTGCACAAGCCAGTGGTCCAGCTGGAGATGGGCGACCTCCGCGTCGAAGTCGTGCTGGCCTTTCTCGAGCACCTCGAGAAAGAGCGCAAGAACGGCATCGCGACGCGGAACACGCGGCTGGCCGCGCTGCACGTCTTCTACCGGCACGTGGCGGCGCGCGCGCCGGACGAGCTCGCGCTGTGCCAGCGAGTCCAGGGCATTCCAGCCAAGAAGACAGCGAGACCGGAGGTCCGCTACCTGGAGCCCGCCGAACTCGATGCTCTCTTGCGAGGGATCGACCGGTCGGCCTTCGACGGTCGCCGCGACTACGCGCTCGTCGCGCTCGCCTATCAAACGGGAGCGCGCGTCGCGGAGCTCGTCCAGCTGCGTGCGAACGACCTTCAACTGGACGCGCCGGCGCACGTGCGCATCTGGGGAAAGGGGCGCAAGGAGCGGCTCCTGCCTCTTTGGCCCAAGACGGCCAGGCTCCTGCGAGCGTGGCTCTCCGAGCGCAACGTCGACCTGCGCGGCACCGCCCCGGTCTTCATCAATCGGCACGGAGACCCGCTCACGCGATGGGGAGTCCGCTACATACTCAAGAAGCATGCGGCGACCGCCAGTACCTCTTGCCCCTCGATCGCCGGCAAACGGATCCACCCGCACGTCATCCGACACACCACCGCCGTCCACATGCTGCAGTCGGGCGTGGAGCCGAACGCCATCCAGGACGTGCTGGGGCACGCCGACGCCAAGACGACCTGGCGCTATACCCATTTCAATCTGGAAATGAAGCGCAAGGCGATCGAAACGTGTGCACGCGCGGGGCCCAAGATCCGCTCGTCGCCGGTGCCTGTGTGGCGCCGCGACGCGGACCTGCTGGCCCAGCTTGAGGCCTTGGGCCGGAGGGACCGGAATTATGGTGAGTGACCATCGGCTGTCCCCGTGGGAGATGCTGGTCGTGGACCTGGTGCGGCGCGCCCTCTGGAAGTGGCCGATGCGCGCTTCCTCCTGGGCTGGGCGCCAGGTCTTCGACCGGCCGCTCTTGTCCCTCGCCGTGGTGGCGCCGGTGCTGATCGCCGTGGCGGCGTCCGTCGCGCTGTGGAAGGGGATCGACGACCAGCGCTGGGGTGAGCCGATCCGGATCGCGTGGAGCAACGAAGAGGTCGCGCGAAGGAACGTCGACCTCCTCCGCCGGGAGCTTGAGCAGCACAATCGCACCGCACCGCCGCCGGCGGGAGGCGAAGAGTGGCGGGAGCAAGCCGCCAGCCTGCGGCGCGAACTCGCCCGCCAGAAGGCCTTCATCCCCTCATGGCTCTGGCCGCTCGCTCCCGAGCAGAGCTTCCCGCCGTCGCAGTGGGGCTGGAGGCTCTTCTACGACGTCCACCACTTCCTCTTCCGATCGGTGTACGCGGCGGTGCTCGGCTTGTACCTCCTTCTCGGAATCGCCTCGGGATGGAAGGGCTCTCAGCGATGGTGGCGACGGCGGTGGCGCCGCGCCATCGCCGGGAGCACGTCCGAGCAGACGCTCCTCGGCCTCGATGGGAATGGCGGCGCTCACTACCTGACGCAGGAGGAGAGAAACCGGCACCTGCTCATCGCCGGTACGACCGGCGCCGGCAAGACGGAGGCGCTGAAGCTCCTCGCCCGGCAAGACATCGCGAGCGGCCGTGGCCTGGTCTTCATCGACATGAAGGGCGATCGCAGCCTGGCCGAATCGCTCTTTTCCGCCTGTGTCGCCGCCGGCCGCAGGGATGATTTCCTCTACTTCACCCTCGAGGCCGGCCCGAGCCATCGCTACAACGCGCTCGCATCGGGCGACGCCTTGGCCAAGCGCGACCGGATCATCAACGCCTGCACCTGGTCTGCCGAGCTCTTCTACAAGAACGAGGCGAAGGCAGCGGCCGGGCGCGTCCTCGCGGCTCTCGCGACGAAGGGCGCGATCACCTTCGACGATCTCTATCGCGCCTTCGACGAGCGCGAGGCGTACGCCCAGATCGCGAGGTCGGCGGCGCCCCCGGACCGGCCGAAATTCGAGCGGGACCTGCAAGGCTGGCCACAATTCTGGCGCAACCTTTCCGGCCTGCGCGCCAACCTGCACGAGTTTCTCCAGCTCCGCGATCGGCTCTGCGTCCCGCATGGAGACATCGATTTCCGCGAGGTCCACCAGCGCAACCGGGTCGTCTACTTCGAGCTCAACTCGCAGATGAGGAAGGAGGCCAGCTCCTCGCTCGCCAAGCTCCTCCTCGAGGACCTCAAGCATCTCTCCGGATCGCTGGCCGCCGGCCCGGCCGACAATCGCAAGCCCTTCTCCATCTACATCGACGAAGCGCGCAACGCGGTCTACGATGGTTTTGTCGGCTTCATCAGCCAGTGCCGATCGGCGGGGATGGGCCTTGTGCTGGCCACCCAGAGCCCGCTCGACTTCGACAGCGAGGACGGCGGCGTCACTCTCTCGGTCACCCAGAACACGGCGACCAAGCTGATCTTCTGCCAGCGCGATCCGACCAGCGCGCAATTCTCCGCCGAGCTCGGTGGCACGAAGGACGCGCTGAAGAGAACGGCCCAAGTGGTCGACGACGGCTTTCTCTTCGGTCCCGCCCCGACGGGGGTCTACTCCGAGCGAGAGGTCAAAGAGTTTCACGTGCACCCGGACGAGCTCAAGTCGCTCGGCGTCGGGCGCGCCTACCTACTCCAGGGCGACGGCGCGCGAGCCGTCATCCGCGTCCACCACCAGCCCAACACCGGGACCACGCCTCTCGCGCCGACCATGCCGCGAAAGTGGCACCCGGGGGATCAGGAACGGCTCGGCCACAATCTGCGGCCGCTCGACCTCTGCGAGATCGGGGCGCCCTGGCCCGTCGTCGCGGGCGCACGGCGGGGGCGCTTCCCGCGATGAAGTCGGCGGCGGTCAGAAGCTCAACTCCACATAAGGCGCCCTCACCATTAGGTTCGTTATGGGAAGCTCCACATTACGAACCAAGGACATCCTCAACCAGGACAATCCCGAGCTCTGCGAGAAGCTCGCGAGGAGCATCGGGACCGGTAAGGTGGTCGAGAAGACCGTCCGAACGCAACAGGGCGCTCTCTTCACGTCGCTGATGACGGGAGATACATCGACCAAGCTCGTCGAGGGCTACAGGCTCCACCCGAACGCGATCAAGAGTCTGGCTTCCTGCGGTCAGGGCTATCTCTACAACGACGAGGGCATCCGCGCCGTGTCGTACGGCATGCTCCCCGCCGGCGTGCAGGCGGATTTCCCGTTGGCTGAGAACGACCAGACCACAGCTCGTGGCCTGCGCTTGTACGACCGCTTCATCATGGCCGATGAGAGGGCGAGCGCGTGATGTCAGACCCCCTCCGTACGATGGCGCCGTGGCGGAGAAGGGTGTGCTCCAGCTCTGCACTAGAAGGAGGTGTGTCGTGATGCTCAGGTCCAGGTTCTCGCACGGCGTCGCGCGCGTCATCGGGATCCTCGCCGGGATCGCGTTCTTCATCGCCGAGGCGTACGTGTTCGACGTCCTTCGTCGA
>JANXXR010000676.1 GCA_025350525.1 Deltaproteobacteria bacterium | reverse complement strand
CATCGCCAGACTCGGCGGCCACGTGCGGGCCAACGGCGAGCCGGGGTGGCTCGTGCTCACACGCGGCTTCCGCGACCTCCTACTCCTCGAGCGCGGCTGGAGCGCCCGCGCTCAGCGGGAGAAGTGATCAATCATGAGAGCGGGAGCGTAGGACTCAGGGACAATAGGTGGCGATGCTCCCCTGCTGCTCGACCACCTGCACCTCGGCCACCGGAAAGCCGGCGCGCTGCGCGTGATCGAAGATCATCCGGGCGATGTTCTCGGCGGTGGGGTTCACCTCGACGGCCACGAACTCTTCGCCAGCCGCCCGCAGCGAGGGGACCAGCGGATCGTCGCGGTGGAGCAGCAGGCGGTGGTCGATGCTCTCGTCGAGATACTTCCGCAGCGCCCGCTCGATCTGGTCGAAGTCGGCGACCATGCCCTGCGCGTCGAGCGCTTCCGCGCGCAGGGTGACGCGGGCGACGCCGTTGTGGCCATGTAGCCGCCCGCACTTGCCGGGGTACCGCAGCAGGCGGTGGCCGTAGCAGAAGGGCAGCTCCTGCGTCACGCTGTACATCCGCCCATTGTAGCGGTGCGCACGGTCCTCTGCTAAGCGAAGGCCTTCCGCAAAGGGGCTCCAAGATGAAGCGACTCTGCCTGCTTCTGCTCTGCCTCGCCGCTTGCAAGACCGCGGCGCCCGTTCCCGCCTCGACGCCTCCGCCGGCCAAGCCGGACGCGCGCGCCGCCTGGAGAGGCGTCATCGACGCGCCCGATCGCAGCGAGAAGGATCGCGCGCTCGACGCCGGCCGGCATCCCGCCGAGCTGCTCGAGTTCCTCGACTTGAAGCCGGGCATGAAAGTGGCCGACCTGGGCGCGGGCGGCGGCTACACCACCGAGCTGTTGGCGCGGGCGGTGGGGCCGAGCGGCCTCGTCTACATGCAGAACGAGCCGACCTGGCTGCCCTTCCTCAAGGACGCGCTCGCCGAGCGGATGACCCACACCGCGGCGATGAAGAACGTGGTCCGCGCCGAGGTGCCCTTCGGCGACATCCTCCCGCCCGAGGCGAAGAACCTCGACGCGGTGGTGATGAACGTCATCTACCACGACGTCGCCAACACGCCGGTCGATCGGGTGCGGATGAACCGCATCGTCTTCAATGCGCTGCAGCCGGGCGGCGCGTACGTGGTCATCGACTCGAGCGCGAAGGACAAAAGCGGGCTCGCCGCCACCTCGACCCTGCACCGCATCGACGAGCAGGTGGTCAAGGAGGAGGTCGGCAAGGCCGGCTTCAAGCTCGCCTCCGAGGGCAGCTTCCTGCGCAACCCCGACGACGCCCGCGACTGGAACTCGTCGCCGGGCGCGGCCACCAAGGCCGGCAAGCGCGGACAGAGCGATCGCTTCGCGCTGCGCTTCGTGCGGCCCGAAGCATCGGCGCAGCAAGTGATCGCGCCGCGCCTGCGGCTGCCCACCGGAGTGAAGCCGGTGCGCTACACGGCGGAGCTGTCGATCGATCCGCAGCGCGACGACTTCGAGGGCACGGCCTCGCTGGAGGTCACCGCCGACGCCGTCACCCCGCTCCTCTGGCTCAATGCCGAGCACCTCAAGATCCTCGACACCGATCCCAAGTCCACGGTGGTGGACGCGCAGCCGGGCTTCGTCGGGCTGCAGTTCGAGAAGCCGCTGCCTTTGGGCGCGTCGACCGTCAAGCTGCACTGGCAGGGCAAGGTCTCGCGCATCGACAACCAGGGGCTCTACCGGCAGCAGGAGAATGGCCGCTGGTACGTGCTCTCGCAGGGCGAGGCGCTGGGGATGCGCCGGGTGCTGCCCTGCTTCGACGAGCCGTCCTTCAAGATCCCCTGGAAGATCTCACTACAAGTATCGAAGTCGGACGCGGCGTACTTCAACACGCCGGTCGAAGCCACCGCGGAGGCGGGCGAGAAGAAGACGGTGCGCTTCGCAGAGACCCGGCCGCTGCCCAGCTACCTGCTCGCCTTCGGGGTGGGGCCCTTCGAGCGCGCCGACGCCGGCAAGGTGCAGACGGGCGAGGCGGTCGGCATCGTGGTGACGCAGGGGAAGTTGGCGTGGGCGAAGTATTCGGCGCAGTCGTCGCCCCGGTTGATGAACATCCTCGAGGACTATTTCCGCGTGCCCTACCACTACCCGAAGCTCGACCTCATCGAGGTGCCGGTCGGCGGCGGGGCCATGGAGAACCCGGGGCTGATCACCTTCGCGCAGCGGATCAACCTGGCGCGGCCCGGCGCCGACTCGCCGCAGTTCATGCGCCGCGCCGCCAACGTCGAGGCGCACGAGTTCGCGCACCTCTGGTTCGGCGACATGGTCACCACCGCCTGGTGGGACGACATCTGGCTCAACGAGGCCTTCGCCACCTGGATGACCTTCAAGGCCGTGGACCAGTTCGCACCCGGCTGGAACATCGCCGCCGAGCGGGTGGCCTCGATGGACCGCGCCATGCACGCCGACAGCCTGCTCTCGGCGCGGCGCATCCGGCAGCCGATCGGGTCGGAGGGCGACATCAAGAACGCCTTCGACGCCATCACCTACCAGAAGGGCGCGGCGGTGATCGGCATGTTCGAGCAGTGGGTGGGCGCCGAGCCCTTCCGCAAGGGAGTGAAGCGCTACCTGACCGCGCACGCCGACGGCAACGCCACCGCCGCTGACTTCCTCGCCGCCATCTCCGCGGAGAGCGGAAAGGACGTCGCCCCCGCCTTCTCGACCTTCCTCGACCAGGGCGGGCTGCCGCTCGTCTCGATGAAGGTCTCCTGCCAGGGCGCTGCCGGCAAGGTTCAGTTCTCGCAGTCGCGCTACCTGCCGCTCGGCTCCGGGCAGGCTCCCGAGCAGATCTGGCAGATCCCGATCTGCCTGCGCACCGGGGCGGGCAGCCAGTGTATGCTTCTCACAGACAAGACGGGCGAGCTGGTGCTGGACGGCTGCCCGCAGTGGGTGGCGCCCAACGTGGCCGGCTCCGGCTACTACCGCACCGCCCTCGACGACGAATCCACCGGCAAGCTGACCCGGAGCATCGCACAGCTCTCGGTGGCCGAGCGGATGCTCTTCTTCTCCGACGCCAACGCCGCCGCCCACGCCGGCAGCACCGACGGCGCGCGGGTGCTGGAGCTGCTCCTGGCGCTGGCGGGCGACAAGGACCGCCACGTGGTCGAGCAGCTGGCCGGACCGCTCCACCAGCTGCGGGCGCGCGGCATCTTGCCCGACGAAGCGCTGGCGAAGTTCGGCGCGCTGGTCCGCGACGGCTTCGGCAAGCGCGCCCATGCGCTCGGCTTCAAGGAGAAGAAGAACGAGGCCGAAGATCTGCGCATCCTGCGCCCCACCCTCTTGCGCCTGGTCGGCGACGAGGGCGGCGAGCTGCCGCTGCGCACCGAGGCGCAGAAGCTCTCGCTGCAGTGGATGGCCGACCACAAGGTGGCGAGCCCGGAGCTGGCTTCGGCGGCGCTCGCCCTCGCCGCCCTCGACGCCGATGCCCTGCTGCTCGAGAAGCTGCACTCGGCGGCGCTGGCCGAGACCGACCGCAGCGAGCGGCAGCGGCTTTTGGGAGCGATGGGCGCGGTGCGCGATCCCGAGCTGGCGCAGAAGAACTTCGCGCTCTTCCTCACCGACGCCTTCGACAGCCGCGAGGCGATGGCCCTGCTCAGCGGCGCCGCCGATGACCCGCGCACCCTCGACGCGCTCTGGGCTTTCTTGCAGAAGAACTGGGACGCCGTGGTGGCCCGCCTCTCCACTGAAGCCCCGGCGCGGCTGCCCTTCCTGGCCGCCGGATTCTGCGACGAGGAGCACGCGGCTGCGGTGGGTGACTTCTTCCGCTCCAAGGCGAAGGATCACGCGGGCATGGATCGCGCGGTCGCCCAGTCGGTGGAAGAGGTGCGGCAGTGCGCGGCCTTCAAGGCGAAGCAGGGCCCGGCGCTGGCGGCGTACCTCAAGGCGCGCTGAGGGTGCGGACGCTCTGCCTTTGCTTGTGCCTGGCGACCGCGGCCGCCGCTCGAGGCCCGGTGGCGGTGCTGCCCGTCGAGGCGCGCGCAGGCGTGCTCTCGGCGGCGGAAGCTGCGGCGGTGACCGCGGAGGTCCGCTCCACCGCCCGCGACGCGCTGGCCGCCGACGGCGTGGCGGTGAGCGGTGCAGAAGGCACGCCGGCCACGGCGCTGCAGGCCGGCGCTGCCCTGGCGCTCTTCGGGCGCGCGGCGCGGCTGGAGGGCGCCACCGTGATCGCGGTCGGCGCTTACCAGGCAGGATCGGTCGCGCCGGCCGCCGTCGCGCGGGTGGTGGGCATCGGGCTCGATCAGCTGCGGGCGGAGATTCGCGCCAAGGTGCCGGGCCTGGTGCGGACCGCGCTGGGCCTCGCCTCGGCCGCACCCGAAGCGCCGCCGGCAAAAGGCACGCTGCGCCTGCCGGCGGGGACTTCGGCCACCGCGGCAGCTCCGCCTGTTGCAACGCCGCCTGTTGCAGCGCCGCCTGTTGCAGCGCCGTCTCCTGCTCCGCCCGAGGCCGCGCCGTCTGCGGGCGCTCATCCCTCCGCCGCTCCTCCCTCCGCTGCTCCCCGCGCCAACGCCAACGAGTCCGCCCTCGTCGCCCTCATCCGAGAGGTCACCTCGGATGTCGAAGCGCTGCGCGGCCTGCGCCGCAAGCAGAACCTCAAGATCCTGGTCCTCGACGACAAGCTCTTCGCCGCCGCCCTGCGCGAGAAGGTGCTGAAGGATCTGACGCCCGCCATCGTCGCAGCCGAGCGCGCGCGGTGGACCGCCTTCGCGCTGGCCCCGCCCGGCCTCGACCCGGGGCAGGTTCTCCTCGGCGTCCTCGACGAGCAGGTGGCGGGCTTCTACGATCCCTTCAGCAAGCAGCTGATCGTCCGCAAGGACGCGCCGGGCGGGCCCGAGGCGCTGCGCGTCGTCCTCGCCCACGAGATCGAGCACGCGCTCCAGGACCAGAACTTCGGCATCCCCGATCTGCGGCTCTTGCCCGACGACGACGTGCGCCTCGCCCGCACCGCGCTCTACGAAGGCGACGCCATGGTGGTGATGACCGCCTACGGCGCCCGCCGCGGGCACCAGCCGGTCAAGGCCGCCATCAGCGGCGGCGCGGCGCTGATGCGCGCGGTGGACACCGAGGCGCTCTTGCGCATGAGCGGCAAGTCGCCCGCGCTGCTGGAGGCGCCCGCCATCCTCCGCGAGGAATTGGTCTTCCCCTACACGGCCGGGTTCGGGCTGGTCGCGGAGGTGTACCGCCGCGGCGGCTTCGCGCTGGTGGACAAGATGTTCCGCAGCCCGCCCGTCTCCACCCACCAGCTGATCCATCCCGAGGCCTACTTCGCCGGCGAGCAGCCCGCCGCGGTGCCCTTTCCGCCCGCGCCTCCCGGCACCCGCATCGTCGCCACCGGGAGGATGGGCGAGCTGGGCGCGCGGGTGGCCATGGAAGTCTGCGTCGATCGCGCGGTGGTGAAGGACTTCGTCAAGCGCTGGCAGGGCGACGCATACACCATCGTCGCCGGGCCCAAGGGCGCGCTCTCGCTCTTCTGGACCTCCGCCTGGAGCGGCGACGGCGCGCGGGAGGTGGCCAATCTGCTGCAGCTGGAGCAGCCCTGCTGGGAGGAGAGCGCGCTTCCGGGCACCGCCAGGATCGCTGCCGCGGGGGAGGTGGTGGCGGTCTCGCGGGGCGCGGGCGAGCTCGGCGCCGTGCAGGCAAAGCAGCTCACCACGCAGGTCAGGCCGCCGCCACCTTCGCCGCCGCTCGGCGACGTTCCGGCTCCGGCGCCGCCCGCGCCCCCCTCGGTTGCGGAGGGCAAGCTGCTCAGCCCGCGGCTCGCGCTGCACGCCGAAGTTCCCGACGGCTACGCGCTGGAGGCGAGCGACCCCGCCGTCGAGTTCGCCATCCGCCGCGAGAAGGCGGGCAGCGCGCTGTTGTCGTTCGTGCCCGAACCGCTCGCGGGCGAGGCTTTGGAGAACTTCTTCCAGCGGACCTCGTCGCCGATCGCCACCGCGCTGGGCGGGCGGCTCTCGCTTGTCGAGAGCAAGAAGCGCACGCTGCTCGGCGCCACCGAGGCGCTCGAGCGCACCTGGACCATCGAGGGCGCCGCCACCCGGCTGCGCATCGACCTCGCGCCGGCCTGCGCCGGCAAGGCGACGCTTCTGCTGGTCCGCATCGAGAGCGGCAGCGGCGCGCAGGAGACGCTGGAGCGGTTCGCGACCTCGATCAAGTCGACCGGCTTAGCGCCCGCCTGCGCCGAGCTGGACTGACGGCTCAGGTGGCGCGCAGCCGCACCGCGCCCAGCTCTTTCACCTCGAGCGCGATCTCCATTCCGGGCTCGAGCGCCACCGCCAGCGTGGCGGCGCCCGCCAGCACGATGCTGCCCGCCGGCAAGGGGTGCGGCAGCATGGCGACCAGCTGCACCAGCGACTCGAGCGGATGTCCGGAGATGGCGTTCGAGTCAGCCTCCTGCGCGAGGCAGCCGTCGATCGACATGCGCATGGAGAGGCCGCCCGGATCGCGCGCCGGCGTCCAGTCGCCGAGCACGAAGCGCCACGACGAGCAGTTGTCCGCCACCACGTC
>JANXXR010000295.1 GCA_025350525.1 Deltaproteobacteria bacterium | reverse complement strand
CCTCTCCCTCGAAGAAATCTTCTTGAAGCTCACGAGCGCCTAGACCATGCGAAACGCCTACGCCATCGCCAAGAAGGAGCTCAACATCTACTTCGCGACGCCCATCGCCTACGTGATGTTCACGCTCTTCGTCGTCATCGGATCGTACTTCTTCCTCCGGCTGCTCGGCGCCTACGAGCAGGCCTCGCTCGCGTACATGCGCTTCCAGCAGCCGGAGATGATGAACCGCCTCAACTTCCAGGACGCCATCTTCCGCAACCTCTTCGGCAACCTCGGCGTCATCCTCATCTTCATCATCCCCTTCCTCACCATGCGGCTCATCGCCGAGGAGAAGCGGCAGAAGACCATCGAGCTTCTCTACACGACGCCCATCACCGCCTTCGAGATCGTCTGGGGAAAGTACCTCGCCTGCCTCGCCATCCTGGTCATCGCGCTGGGGCTGACGCTCACCTATCCGCTGCTGGTGCAGTTCAACGCCGGCGAGGGCAACGGCGTCGAGTGGCGCTCGGTCCTGCTCGGCTACGCCGGCCTCTTCCTCATGGGCGCGGCCTACATGGCCATCGGGCTCTTCATCTCCTCGCTCACCGAGTCGCAGGTGGTGGCGGCGCTGATCACCTTCGTCACGCTGCTGATGACCTGGATCATCGGCTGGACCGCCGGCGAGGCCGAAGGCTGGGTCCGCGACTTCGTCACCTACCTGGCCACGGTCTCGCATCTCGATTCCTTCAGCAAGGGGACCATCGAGATCAAGGACCTCGTTTATTTCCTCTCGATCATCGTCCTCGGCCTCTTCGCGACCAGCCGCGCGGTCGAGTCGCACCGGTGGAGCTAGCGACATGAACCTCAAGCAATGGGGCCGCATCGGCGGCCTGTTCGGGATGGTGGTGCTCTTCAGCGCCGTCTTCAACTGGCTGTTCGTCACCGGCTCTCCGGCGAGCGTGGCGGTGATCGTCCGCCTCGTCCTCGCGGCCGGCGGCCTCACCTTCTGGCTGGTGACCAACCGCGGCGAGCACCCGCTCGGGCGCGGCGCCTTCTTCGGCACCGTCAGCGCGGTGAGCGCGCTGGTGCTGGTGGCGGCGCTGGTGGGCGCGAACTACATCGCGGTCAAGAAGGGCAGGAGCTGGGACCTCACCAAGGACAAGCTCTACACGCTCTCCGATCAGACGGTGGGCGTGCTCAAGGGCCTCAAGGACGAGGTGAAGATCCAGGCCTTCTACGCCGCCAGCGAGCCCGAGTTCGGCGAGCTGGATCAGCGGCTGCGGCAGTACCTGGCGCAGACCGACAAGCTCAACGTCCAGTTCGTCGATCCCTTCAAGCACCCGGCGCAGGTGAAGGAGGCCAACATCTCGCAGACGGGCCCGCGCATCATCATCCGGAGCGGAGCCAAGGAGGCGCGGGCCAAGGACTCGGGCGAGGAGAGCCTCACCAACGCCCTCATCGACGTCACCCGCGGCGCCACCAAGAAGGTCTACTTCGTCAAGGGCCACGGCGAGCACCCGATCGCCGACGCCACCGAGCGCGGGCTCAAGCTCTTTGCCGACGCGCTCAAGTCGGAAGGCTTCCAGCCCGACGAGCTGGTCATCGCCGAGCACAAGGAGCTGCCCGCCGATACGGCGGCGCTGGTGGTGGCGGGCCCGGTGGCGGCGCTGGGCGAGGGAGAAGTGAAGCTGGTGAGGGAGTGGGTGGACAAGGGCGGCAAGCTGGTCGCGCTCGTCGACCCGGGCGTCACCTCCGGCCTCGAGGGCGCGTTCGAGTCGTGGGGCATCAAGGTCGGCAAGGACGAGGTCATCGATCCGGAGGCGCAGAATCCGGAGGTGGCCATCGCGCAGCAGTACACCGAGCATCCCATCACGGCGCCCCGGGCCGCGGGCCTGCAAGTCACCATCTTCCCGGTGGCCCGCTCGGTCTCGAGGGCGGCCGCGCCGCCATCCGGCTGGACCGTCACCGAGCTGGCCCGAACCGGCCCCGCCGCCTGGGGCGAGACCAGCTCGCTCGCGGGCGGCCAGGTGAAGTTCGACCCCGGCCAGGACCTCAAGGGGCCGGTGCCGCTGGCGTGCTCGGCGAGCAAGGGCGAATCGCGCGTGGTCGTCGTCGGCAACTCGCTCTTCGCCGCCAACGGCTACTTCCGCCTCTCAGGCAACCGCGACTTCGCGGTCAACTCCGTCTCCTGGGCCGCCAAGGAGGAATCGCGCATCTCCATCCGGCCCAAGCAGCGACAGTCGAACCACCTCTTCCTCTCGGCGGACCAGAAGCGCCGGATGACCTTGTTCGCCTTCGACCTGCTGCCCTTCGGCCTGCTCTTCGCGGGCCTGGTGGTGTGGCAGACGCGCAAGAGCCGCTAGATGAAGCAGACGACCAAGACGCTTTTGGGGCTGCTCGCGCTGCTCTTGATCGCCTCTGGCGTCGCGCTGGTCGCCGCCTGGGCGGGCAAGGACGAAGAGCAAAAGGCGGAAGCCAAGGAGAAGAGCGAGAAGCTCTTCGACTTCGACAAGGCGCGGGTCAAGTCGCTGCGCCTCGAGAAGGACGGCAAGCTGGTGGCGGCGCTCCTCAAGGACGAGAAGGGGTGGACGCTCAAAGAGCCGCTGCAGGCGGAGGCGGACGACGGCGCGGCCGACGGCGTGGTCACCGCGCTCCTGGGCCTCAAACAGAAGAAGGATCTCGCCGACGAGAAAGACTTGAAAGCCTACGGCCTCGACGCGCCCAAGCTGCAAGTCTCGGTGAAGCTGGACG
>JANXXR010000638.1 GCA_025350525.1 Deltaproteobacteria bacterium | reverse complement strand
CGGCCATGGCGGCCTTGGCGGCGGGCAGCGCGTTGGGGTGGAAGCTGAGCGGCTCATTGCGCCAGACGATGCGGACGTCGTCCTTGTAGGTGTCCGTGATCTGCTTGAGCGTCGGCTCGACGCGGCTGCAGAAGGGGCACTGGAAGTCCGACCACTCGACGATGGTGACCTTGGGCTTCTTGCCGCCCATGGCCGGCCCGTCGCCCGGATCGACGTTGCGGGCCTGGGGGGGCGGCGGCGCCTGCTGCTGCTGCTGGGGCTGCGGGGCGGGGGCGGTCATGCCGTCCTTGACCAGGTTCTCGTAGAGATCGCGTCGCGCGACTCCGCTCGAGAGCGCCTGGTTGGCGCGCTTCAACTGCGCGTCGATCACCGCCTTGAAGGAGTCGAAGGGCATCGCGCCCGAGACGCGGGCACCATTGATGAAGAAGTGCGGCGTGCCGTTGGCGCCCAGCTTCGCGGCCTGCGCCTGATCGGCGGCGATGATCTGCGCCGTCTCGGGCGAGTTGGCGTCGGCCTTGAACTTCTCCATGTCGAGGCCGAGGTCGCGCGCCATCTGGTCGACCTTGTCGGCGTTGAGGGCGCCTTCGCCGCGGGAGTTGTTGGCCTCGAAGAGCTTGTCGTGCATCTGCCAGAACTTCCCCTGCTTGTGCGCCGCCAGGGACGCCTTGGCGGCGTAGGGCGCGTTGGGGTGCATCGGCAGCGGGTTCTGCTTGAAGGCCACCCGCACGTCCGAGCCGTAGGTCTTCTCGATCTGCTCCAGCGTCGGGACCACGCGGCCGCAGAAGGGGCACTGGAAGTCGGACCACTCGACGATGGTCACCTTGGCGTCGGCGTCGCCCTTCACCGGCGCATCGCCGATGGCGACCTTGAAGATCTGGTCTGCCCCTGCCGGAGCCGCCGCCGGCGCGTTGGCGATCGCCTGGCGGATGGGAGTGCCCAAGGGGCCCTTGCCGCCGACGTGCTGGCCGACGGCGAATCCGAGCACGGCGCCCACGCAGACGGCGATGAAGATGTTCCAGTTGCTTTTCACGGCGGTACTCCTTCAGTCAAAGCGAAGAGGGCGCGGAAACTAGCATGACCGCGCGAGGCGGGTGCAATCGGTCGCCGGGGGGCGCCCGGGCCGATTCTGAACCTCCGGCAGGGCCGTTTCATTCCTGCGCGCGATCGAGGGAAGGGACCGAAGCGCCGGAAGGTTGATAAGGCGCACCGATCCGTCAAGATAGGCCCAACGTGAACGACTCGAGACGACGACGCTTCTTCCGTCCTGCCCTGCTGATCGCGGCCTGCGCCGCGGTGGGGCTGGGCTTCGCCGCCCGCGCGCAGAAGACGGAAGAGGGCGTCTTTCCCGACGACGAGATCAGCGCTGCCGACCTGGCCCGGGCGGTGAGCGAGGCCGAGGCGGAGTCCGACGGCGGCGTTCCGGAGGTTCCGGCCCAGGTCGAGGCCGTCCCCGCTGCCGCCGCCAACGCGGTGGTGCAGCACGTCGATCACTTGCAGGGCCTCTCGCTGTGGAAGAACGCCCGGCTGAAGGACGGCGCCTACGTCGCCGCCACCGCCCAGGGCAAGCAGGCGCGGCTCACCGTGGACCCCGCGCTCCAGGCGCAGATGGTCAAGCTGCTCAAGCTCTACAAGCCGGTGGGCGCTGCCATCGTCGCGCTCGATCCGAAGACCGGAAAAGTCCTGGCGCTGGCCGAGTACGGCGAGGGCCAGGCGACCAAGCCCCTCTATCCCGCGGCCAGCGTCTTCAAGATCATCACCGGCGCGGCGCTGATCGAGAAGGGCGTCTCCCCCGACGACGAGACCTGCTTCCACGGCGGCATGCACGGCATCGTCGGCAAGCTCCTTCAGGAATCGCCCCGCCTCGACCGCCGCTGCCTCTCGCTGAGCATGGCGCTGGCCAAGAGCGCCAACGTGGTCTTCGCCAAGATGGCGGTGAAGCACCTCGACGGCGACGACCTGCGCAAGCAGGCCGAGCACTTCCTCTTCAACCGGCCGATCTTCGACCAGCCGGTCGAGCAGTCGTCGGCGAGCATCCCCGACTCCGGGCTCGACTTCGCCAAGAGCGCGGCCGGCTTCGGCCAGGTGAAGCTTTCGCCGATGCACGCCGCCATGATCGCGGCGGCGGTGGGCAACGGCGGCGTCGCCGAGGAGCCGACGATGATCGAAGAGGTCGATGGCCAGGAGGTGCCGGCCACCGGCTCCATCCGCCTGCTCAAGGCCGAGACCGCCGCCAAGCTGCGCGACATGATGAAGCTCACCATCTCGCAGGGCACCGCCACCTCGTCCTTCGTCGAGCGGCACCGCAAGCTGATGGGCGACATCACCGTGGCGGGGAAGACGGGCTCGCTCTCGACGCACACGCGCGGGCCCTTCAAGGACTACTCCTGGT
>JANXXR010000619.1 GCA_025350525.1 Deltaproteobacteria bacterium | reverse complement strand
AAAGCCCAGGACGTTATTCACCTGGTTGGGGTAATCGCTGCGCCCGGTCGCCATGATCACGTCGCCCCGGACGGCCTGGGCCTCCTCGGGCAGGATCTCCGGCACCGGGTTGGCCAGCGCGAACAGAACCGGATTGGGCGCCAATGCCGCAACCATTGCTGGGGTAATCACGCCTTTGGCCGACAGGCCCACCATCACGTCCGCGCCGGCCGCGACCTCCAGCAGCGTGCGCGGCTCTGTGCCCTGCGCGAAGCAGCCTTTCCATTCGTCCATATCCTCGGGGCGGCCGCGGTAGACCAGCCCGAACTTGTCGCACATGAAGAGGTTTCCGCGCGGCACGCCCAGCTTCACGTACTGCTCGGCGCAGGCCACCGCAGCGGCGCCGGCGCCGACGAAGACCACCTTGACCGCATCGATCTTCTTCCCCACCAGCTCCAGGGCATTGATCAAGGCCGCGCCGGTGATGATGGCGGTGCCGTGCTGGTCGTCGTGGAAGACCGGGATGCTCATCTCCGCCCGCAGCCGCCGCTCGATGATGAAGCACTCGGGGCTCTTCACGTCCTCGAGGTTGATGGCGCCGAAGGTCGGCTCCAGCCCCTTGACGACGTTGCAGAAGGCGTCCACGTCGCGGAAATCCACCTCGATGTCGAAGACGTCGATATCGGCGAACTTCTTGAAGAGGACGCCCTTGCCTTCCATCACCGGCTTCGAGGCATAGGCGCCGATGTCGCCCAGGCCCAGCACCGCCGTCCCGTTGGAGATGACGCCGACCAGGTTTCCGCGGGCGGTGTACTGGTAGGAGAGCTCCCGATCCTCCGCGATGGCGAGGCAGGGCTCGGCCACTCCGGGGCTGTAGGCGAGGGAGAGGTCGCGCGCGGTGGCGCACGGCTTGGTGGGCACCACCTCGATCTTTCCCTTGCGTCCGGACGAATGGTAATCGAGGGCGTCCTGCTTCGACGGTTTCCGCGTCTGGGTCTCGAAGGTGCTGGCCATGGCGGACAACTACCACGCGCAGCGGCTAGCACGCGCAGCGGGAACTCACTTCACCGTCGCTCATCTTCCACTCCTCGAGGCGCCGTGGCAGGGTGCTCGCCATGTCCCTGCGCGAGGTCGTCCCCGGCGTCTTCACCTGGCCGTGGTTTTCGGAGCGCCACGGCTACGACTTCAACGGTTATCTCCTCTGCCATGCCGAAGGCAACGTCGCCGTCGATCCGGTGGAGATGCCGGACGCAGTGCTCGCCGCCTTGCTGGAGAAGGGAGTGAAGCGGATCGTGCTCACCAACCGCAACCACTTCCGCGCGGCACAGGCTCTGCGGGACCGGAGCGGGGCGGGCATCGCCATCCATCCGGCCGATGCCGGGTTCGTCGCCAAAAACGGCGTCACCGTCGACGCCCCGCTGGCGTACGGAGACGTGGTCGCGGACTTCCAAATCCTCGACGCGCACGGCAAGTCGCCGGGCGAGATCGCGCTCTGGAACGGCCGGACGCTGCTCCTCGGCGACGCCTGCGTCGGCAGCCCGCCGGGCGCGCTCAAGCTCCTCTCGCCGAAAGTCATCGACGACCTGCCCGCGCTGCAGGCGTCGCTGCGGCGGCTCGCGACACTTCCTGCGCAGGTCGTCCTTGTCGGCGACGGCGTGCCCATCCTGCAAGACGGCGCCGAGGCGCTGCGGACCCTGGTGCGGAGCTTTCCCGCATGAGCAGCGAACTGGAAAAGCTGTTCAACACCGTCTTCCAGGCGCATCCCTGGCACGGCGTCTCGCCCGGCGATCCCGCCGACGTGGTCAACGCCTTCATCGAGATCGTGCCCACCGACACCGTCAAGTACGAGCTCGACAAGTCGAGCGGCCACTTGCGCATCGACCGGCCGCAGCGATTCTCCAGCCAGCCGCCCACGCTCTATGGCTTCATTCCGCAGACCTATTGCGGCAAGCGCGTCGGCGAGCGCTGCTCCCAGCGCACGGGCGCCAAGGGAATGCGCGGCGACGGCGACCCGATGGACGTCTGCATCCTCACCGAGAAGACGGTGGCGCACGGCGACTTCTTTTTGCGGGCGCGGCCCATCGGCGGAATGCGGATGATCGACGGCGACGAGGCCGACGACAAGATCGTCGCCGTCCTCGAGAGCGACATGGCCTTCGGCGACCTGCGCGACATCGCCGACTGCCCGCCCGGCATCGTCGAGCGGCTCCGCCATTATTTCCTCACCTACAAGCAGATGCCGGGCGAGCCCGCGCGCACGGTGCGCATCGCCGAGATCTACGACCGCGTCGAGGCGGTGGAGGTCATCCGCCGCAGCCTGCTCGACTACCGCGAGGAGTTCGGCGCCCCCGAGGAGCGCATCGAGAGGCTCGCGCGCCTGCTCGGCAGGGGCGCATGAGAAAGCTGACGCTGACGCGGCAGATCCTGCTCGGCCTCCTCCTCGGCATTGCCGCCGGCTGGCTCCTCGGCCCCCGCGCGGCGCCGTACTTCCGACCCTTCAGCCAGCTCTTCCTGCGCCTGGTGAAGATGCTGCTGGCGCCGCTGCTCTTCTCGAC
>JANXXR010000577.1 GCA_025350525.1 Deltaproteobacteria bacterium | reverse complement strand
CTCGCATCTGAAGCGCGCCCGGTTTCCCCAGCGGCACCCGGTGCACGTCACGCTGCGGACGCTGCCCGCCGCCGGATACCTGCGGGGCGACCGGCGGTATCGGGCTATCGTCGAGGCGCTGCGCGAGGCGAAGGAGCGGCACGGCCTGCGGGTCATTCATTACTCCGTGCAGGGCAATCATCTGCATCTGCTGGTCGAGGCCGGCGGCGCCGAGAGCCTCGCCCGCGGAGTGCAGGGCTCTCGGTGCGGCTGGCGCGGGCGCTCAACCGCGTGGCGCGGCGGCGCGGAGGCGTTTTCGCCGATCGCTACCATGCGCATGTCCTGGCCTCGCGCCGCGAGGTGGCGCGGGCGCTGCGCTACCTCCTCGAGAACTTCCGTCACCACCTGCGCGAGGACATCGCGCCGCGCGGCGCAGATCCCTGCTCGTCGGCGAGGTGGATCGAAATTCCGCTGACCGACGACGCGCCGGTGCTGCCACCGCGGACCTGGATGCTGCGCCACACGCGCGACGGATAGCGGCAACTCGCCAAGGCGCGGAGCTGCGGCGAACGGATGGCTGCGGCGACTTGGGACGACAGCTCGCGATCGCGCTGGGAGGAGGACCACGGCTCGCCCAGCGGCCCGGGAGTGGTACGAGGGGCGGAGCCCCTTGTACAGCGGAGCGGGCGCAGCCCGCGCAGCACCCCAAAAAAGCCTGCCATCGCCGGACCGCCGCCTCGACTTAGCCGCCACGGACAGACGCCTGCGCGTCGCCTACAGCCGCAGCGTCGCGTTCGCGACCACCCGGTCGTCGCCCTTGCGCAGGTCCGGGGTGAACGACGCCGCCGCGGCAGGGTCGGAGGGCAGAACGCCTCCGGGCCCGGTGATTCCGCCCGGCCCGCTGAAGTAGGGGATGTTCGCCCAGCGCTTCGCATATTCCAGCCGCAGCAGCAGCCACGGGCTGGGCGCGAAGTCGAGGGTCAGCGCCAGCCCGCCGCCGAGGAAGGCGCCCTTGTCAGGCAGCGCGTACGGCGAGCCCAGCGGCAGCTGGATCACCAGCGCCTGGGTCTGGTCGTAGAAGAGGTCGGCCCGCGCGCAGACCGCCCAGCGGTCGTCGAACTCGACGCGGTCGCTGAGCGAGCCGCCGGTCATCCAGCCCGAGCTGCCGATGGAGCGGTGCTCCCAGCCGAGGTCGGCGACCAGGGCCAGCGCCGAGCTCTTGACCGGACCGCCTTTGATCCATTGCCATTGAGTGAAATTGTCCGCATAGAGCCGGACTGCGTGCGGGTCGAGCGGCTGGTCCTTGCCGAGATAGGTCGAATGATTGAGCGAGAGCCGCCCGCTGGGACGGAAGTTGAGCTGGTATCCGCCGGCGCGCGTTTCGTGCCATTGACCGAAGGTCTGCCAACCGTTGACCAGCCAGAGCTCCAGCTTGAGATCCTGCCGGAGGAAGAGCTGCGTGCGGGTGCCGGCGAAATAATAAGGAGTGAAATCGGAAACGAATGGATGGGTATAGTTCCAGTTCTCTTGAGGGAGGTAGCTCTCCAGCGCGAAATAGGAGGGAAAGATGCCCGCCTCCAGGTTGATTCCGTGCAGGGAATGGAAATGCCAGCCCACCGCCGCCTGCTGTACCGGCGCAAAGGTCCGCAGGGTGAGGAACTGGCCGCGCCGGGTGCTCGCGTCCTGCCCCCAGTCGGTCTCGACATTGGAGCCGGCTTGCAGGTAGAGGCGGCCGATGGGGCCGTCGAGCCCCGACACCTCGACGCCGAGCGCCACCAGGTTCAGGGCGATCTCGTTGTGCCGCGGCGCGGTGGTGGTCTGGAAGATGGTGTGGTCGGCCGGCTGGGAGAACTGGAACGCATAGTAAGCGTCCACGAAGACGGACCCGGTCAGCGGTCCCCACTTGAGCAGCGAGTCCGGCTGGCGGTTGCCGCCGTTGAGCCAGCTGAAGTCGCCGTTGGCGTAGGGAGGCTCCCGCTCGTCGAGGGGCTTTTCGCCGGCCGGCTTCTCCTCGGCGATTGCGCGGCTGCAGGGAAGGGCCGCCAGGAAAAAGACCAGGAGCAGGCTCCGCATGGGCCGGAGCTTAGCCCATCCGCTGCATGGCCTGCCGAAACACGCCGCAGCTTTTCGCCGCCGCTGGCGCGGGTGGAAACGCCACCGTCAAGTGCGTTCCTCCCGAGCGAGGCGCAGATCCGGTATAGCGATCGCCGCCATGCGCGAATGTGCCCTCCCCCGGAATGCGGCTCCGCTGGCGACGCGGACGCTGGTCGCCTGCGTCGCCGCCATCCTCGAGGTGGACGCCGAGACTCTCCCCTGTCCGGCCGAGGGCAGCCCATGGCCGCTGTTGTCGTGGTGGCTCGCGACCCGCAAGCTGGCGGTGGTGCCGGTGCAGAAGGCCGCGAGCTTCCAGTGGGCGGGCTTCTGGATCGCGCGGCGCGGAGCCGCTGACGACCCTGCCTCTGGGACCCACGTCGTCATGGCCGGCACGCCGTCCGGAGCGGTCTGGGAGCCGGGCGGACCCGCGGCGGAGCCCATCGTGGAGGGCTGGGTGATCGCGCAGCCCGAGCTGCTTCCGCGCCTCTCCCCGCGGCGCCAGCAGGGAACGGTCGAGGGAATCTTTCGGGCCGGCGTTTCCGGCGCTGCCCCGGAGTCGCTGAAGAGCGCGCGGCTGATCGAAGGCGTGGGCCTCGAGGGAGATCGCTACGCGCTGGGTCTGGGAAAATTCTCCGGGGCAGGGCGGCTCGGCCAGGCGCTGACCCTGATCGAGTCGGAGGCGCTCGACGGCTTGCGCTCGGAGCACGGCATCGCGCTTCCTCCCGGCGAGGCGCGCCGCAACGTCGTCACCCGCGGGATCGATCTCAACGCGCTGCCGGGCCTGCGCTTCCGCATCGGCGACGTGCTCTGCCTGGCGCAGCGCTTCGCCGACCCCTGCTCCTGGCTGCAGCGCACCGCGCCGGCGGGCACGCTGCGCGGCCTGGTCCACCGGGGCGGGCTGCGCGCCGACATCCTCAGCAGCGGCGAGATCCGCATCGGCGACGCCGTCGAGCTGGCTGCGGCGGCCGGCGCGTAGTCCGAGCGCGCAGGATTTGCGCGGACCGCGCGCGCGCCGCAAGTCCTGCACGCGCGCGAGCACCGGCCCCCAGCGAGAGCCACTGGCACGCGCCCTGCTCTAGGACTCCCCAACCACGCGGGAGCTCGCAATGAAGCGCACAGTCGCCATCGCCGTCGCAGCACTCGCAGCGGGCCTGACCGCACCAGCGCAGGCCATCCCGTCCTTCGCGCGCAAATACGGCACCAGCTGCATGACTTGCCATACCGTCTATCCGAAGCTGACGCCCTTTGGCGAAGCCTTCCGCCGCGACGGGTTCCGCTTTCCGGGCGTGGACAGCGACTACACCAAGCAGGAAGTCATCCCGCTCAAGCCCAAGGAGGCGGGCGACGACTCGGCCTACGGAATCAACGCCATCCCGCCGCTCTCGTTCGGCTTCAACGGCAGCGTGGTCGGCCACCCCGACAAGAACTCCTCGGGCGGCCGCGGGGACAACGGCGCGGTCTTTCTCACCCGCGACCTGGTGGCCGAGGGCCACATCTGGGCGGGCGGCAGCTTCAGCGACACCATCACCTACTTTGGCGAGGTGACCTTCGCCTCGGCGGGCACCATCACCGTCGAGCACGCGCAGGTCATCGCCAGCGACCTCTTCGGCCCCAAGTACGCGGTCAACGTCCGGGCGGGCCGCGGCTTCTCCACCCTCACCAGCTTTGGTCCTCATTCAAGTTACCTCGGCGATCAGATCATGCCCTCCTCGGGGGTGACCGCCCTCAACGGCGCCGGCACCACCTGGAACGTCTTCGATCACTTCAACGGCGTCGAGGTGAACGGCGTCCTCGGCGGCCGCTTCGACTACTCGGCCGGGCTCAACGCCGGCAGCAGCTACGACACCCGCAACTCGGAGAACTACTACGGCCACGTCGGCACCAAGTTCGGCGGGCTGCGCCTCGACGGCGAGGGCGCGAGCAAGGTGGAGAACTCCATGCGCCCCTGGGAAGAGCGGGCCATCACGCTCGACGGCTGGGTCTACCGCTCGGTCAACAGCACCAACTTCGCCAACCCCGACGCCACGGTGACGGCGCCCATCGTCCTGCTCGACTCGGCCACGGTGGTGGGCGGAAATCTGAGAGCGCAGCTCGATTCGCTGGAGCTGAACGGCGGGCTCTATTTCGAGAAGCACAACCACGCCGCCGTCGACGGCACGGGCGCGACGCTGCTCTCGCCCTATGCGGAGCTGTCTTACCTGGTGCAGCCCTGGTTCGTGCCGGCGGTGCGGGTGGAATACACCGCGCTGACGATGGACGCGGGCGGCAGCATGCACAACTGGCGCTTCTATCCGGGCATCGCCGCGGCGGTGCGCCCCAACATCAAGCTCACGCTGGTCGCGGACCTCGAGTCCTCGAGCGGCACGCCGCCCGGCGGCTGGGGAGCCGTGGGCGGGATCGCCTCGCCGGCACCAACCTCGACCAGCACCACCGTCGGCCTCGAGCTGGAATCGGTCACGCTCGGCGCCGCCTTCGCCTTCTAAAGGAGAACCCAGATGACGCTCATCAGCCGCATCATTCTCTCTCTCGCGATTCTCCTGCCTGCCGGCGCGGCCCTCTGCGCCGAGATCTCCGGCAAGGTGTCGGCCACGCCCGCCAAGTATCTCGAGGACACCATCGTCTACGTCGAGAAGGCGCCCGGCGTCTTCGCGCCGAAGACGGAGAAGATGGACCAGAAGGGAATGAAGTTCATCCCGCACCTGCTCACCGCGACGGTGGGCGACACCGTGGAGTTCCTCAACTCCGACGGCGTCGATCACAACGTCTATACCTCGGACAACGAGGCC
>JANXXR010000568.1 GCA_025350525.1 Deltaproteobacteria bacterium | reverse complement strand
CCTCGAGCGCCTTGCGGGTCTCCTCGTCGATGTCGCTCTTGGGAGCCGGGGCGGGCGCGGCCTTCTTGCCCTTCCTTGAGGTCTTTTTCGAGGTCTTCTTCCGCTTCGAGCCCTTCTTCTTCGGCGCGGCGGAGGGAGAGGCGGCCGAGGCGCCGGCGTCGGGAGTTGCGGGCGCGGTCTGGGCAGAGGCGCCGAACGCGAGCGCAAGACTCATGGCGAGCGCGGCAAAGAGCTGGCGAGCGTGCATGCACCCCCCTGGAAGGCTGGCGCGACCTTACGTTCAGCAGGAGGGAAGGTCAATGAAGGAAGGCCTGTCTCTACAGCAGCTCGCGGCGGCGGTGCTGCAACGACGGCAGATCGCGGCGGACCTGTGCGAGGCGGGCGGGGTCGATGGTGGCGAGCGCGATGCCCTCGTCAGCACCGCCGGCGTCGGCGAGGATTTCGCCCCAGGGGTCGACGATGCAGGCGTGGCCCCAGGCGAAGCGGTTCTCCGAGGCGGGGCCGATGCGGCCCACCTGCGCAGGAGCAAAAGCGTAGGCCTGGTTCTCGACGGCGCGGGCGCGCAGCAGCACCTCCCAGTGCGCGCGGCCGGTGTAGGCGGTGAAGGCGGCGGGCACGCAGAGCACGTCGGCGCGGGCGTCGGCGAGCTTGCGGTACAGCTCGGGAAAGCGCAGGTCGTAGCAGATGGAGAGGCCCAGCTTCAGTCCCAGCGCCTCGGCCACCGGCGGCGGCACCTGGCCGGGCGCCACCGTCTCCGACTCGCGGTAGCGGGCGCCGTCGGGGATGTCCACGTCGAAGAGGTGCAGCTTGCGGTAGGCCGCGGCGATGGTCCCCTGCGGCGAGAGCAGCGCGCTGGTGTTGAAGAGGCGGCCGTCGGGGGCGAGCTCCGCGATCGATCCGGCCAGGCACCAGATCCCGCGCCGCGCGGCCAGCTCCCGCAGCGGGGCGAGCTGCCGTCCGTCGAGCGCCGAGGCGAAGGCGTGCTTGGAGGCGGCCGGCCCGATGTGCTCCCACATCTCCGGGAGCCCGACGAGCTGCGCGCCCCGGTCGGCGGCCTGCCCCACCAGCGCGAGCGCGCGGGCTTCGTTGGCCGCGCGGTCGTCTCCGGACCGCATCTGGACAGCTGCTGCGACGAGCACCTGCGACCTCCTGCACCGGTTGACTATCACGGCCCCGTCTGGTAAGGGGGCTCCCACATTTTCGGGCAGTTTCCGGAAGTGGGCGCGGTCTGGCCCGCTTTTTTCATTTCCGGGGACACGATCGCTCGCCGCGAGGCGGCATCGTCCCTCATTTCGGGGGACATGATCGCGCGCCGCCAGGCGCCATCGTGTCCCCAATGGATTGCACTCAAATTGCACTCAAAGTTGCACTCAAAGGATTGCACTCAAGTGGGCCGCAAAGAAGACATCCTCGAGAGCGTCCGCCGCATCGCCGCCCCCCTCGCCGTCCAGGAGGGCCTCGAGCTGGTGGACGTCGAGATCGGCGGGGCAGGCGGCCGCCAGACGCTGCGGCTGTTCATCGACAAGGCGGGCGGAGTCTCGCTGGAGGACTGCTCGTCGGTGTCCCACGCGGTGAGCACTGCACTCGACGTGGAGGACCCCATCGCCGGCGCTTATGATCTCGAGGTCTCGAGCCCCGGCCTGGACCGGCCGCTCCGCACTCCCGAGCACTTCGAGAAGTTCAAGGGCTCGAAGGTCCGGGTGCGGACCTTCGGTCCGGTGGCCGAGTGCGAGAACCGCAAGACCTTCGTGGGCCAGTTGGTCGGTTTTTCGGAGGACAAGGTGTTGGTGGACGTGGACGGCAAGGTCTTCCAGGTCCCGCATGCGCAGGTGAGCAAGGCAAACGTAGAACCGATCTTCGACATCTAAGAAAAGAGAGAACGCAATGGCTGCCCCGCAACCGCAAGCGCCCATCGTCAACTTGAACATGGTCCTCGACCAGGTGGCCAAGGACAAGGGCATCGAGCGCTCGGTCCTCGTCGACACGCTGCAGAACGCCATCACCCAGGCCGCCAAGAAGCACTTCGGCCAGGACCGCGCCATCGAGGCGACCTACAACGAGGACAAGCAGGTGGTCGAGGTCTTCCAGACCCTCACCGTGGTCGAGCGCGTCGAGGTGGAGGACCCCATCAAGGCCGTCAACCAGATCTCCCTCGACGAGGCCGGCAAGAAGGGCATCGAGGCCGAGCTGGGCGACGAGCTGCTCTTCCAGATCTTCTACCGCCCCGAGGACGAAGAGGAGGCGCGCGTCCAGGACGAGCGTTACGGCGACATCTTGAAGCTCAAGACCTACCGCAAGGGCTTCGGGCGCATCGCCGCGCAGACCGCCAAGCAGGTCATCATCCAGAGGACCCGCGACGCCGAGCGCGAGAACGTCTTCAACGACTACAAGGACCGCAAGGGCGAGATCGTCTCGGGCATCGCGCTGCGCTTCGAGCGCGGCAACATCATCGTCAACCTCGGCCGCGCCGAGGCCGTCCTGCCGGTCCGCGAGCAGACCCCGCGCGAGTCGTACCGCGCCGGCGACCGCGTGCAGGCCTTCGTGCTCGACGTGCTGCGCGAGAGCAAGGGTCCGCAGATCATCCTCAGCCGCGCCTCGCCCGAGCTGGTCCGCAAGCTCTTCGAGATGGAGGTCCCCGAGATCGCCGAAGGCGTGGTGGTCATCGAGGCCTGCGCCCGCGAGCCAGGCGGCCGCACAAAGATAGCGGTGGCGTCGCGCGACGGCGACGTGGACCCGGTCGGCGCCTGCGTCGGCATGAAGGGCAGCCGCGTGCAAGCCGTCGTGCAGGAGCTGCGCGGCGAGAAGATCGACATCGTGCCCTGGGACGAGGATCCGGCCCGCTTCGTCTGCAACGCGCTGCAGCCCGCCGAGGTCTCCCGCGTGCTCCTCGACGAGCAGAACAAGGCGATGGAGATCATCGTCCCCGACGACCAGCTGTCCCTGGCGATCGGACGGCGCGGCCAGAACGTCCGGCTCGCCGCCCAGCTCACCGGCTGGAAGCTCGACATCAACTCGGAGAGCCGCGTCAAGGAGATGCGCGAGTTCGCCAGCAAGAGCCTGACCGCGGTGGGCCTGCCCGAAGGCACCGTCGAGCTGCTCTACGCGCACGGGTTCCGCAGCGCCAAGGACTTCGCCAACGCCTCGACCGAGGTGCTCCTGCAGATGCCGGGCATCACCGCCGACAACGTCGAGCGGTACCTCGCCTCGGCCCGCGACCAGATCGGCAAGGACGAGGAGGAGCTGTCCCGCATCGAGCGCGAGCGCGAAGAGGCCCGGGCCATCGAGGCGCGGCGCCACCCGAGCGAATTGACCCAGGCCGAGCGGCTCCTGCGCGTGCGCGGCATCTCCGATCGCAACATCGAGCAGATGTCCACCGCCGGTTACAAGACGGTGGAGGACATCCACAACGAGCCCGACGTGGTGAAGTTCGGCGAGGCCTCGGGGCTGGGCGTGAAGAAGGGCAAGCAGGTCAAGGCCGCGGTGGAGCACTACCTGCAGGAGGAGGCGCGCATCAAGGCCGACCTCGACGCGAAGAAGGCCGCCGCAGGAAGCGCGGCGCCTGCGTAGATGCCACGGGGACGGCGGGCTTCCAGGGTGCGGCCCGCCGCACCCCAGCGCCGCTGCGTCGGGTGCAGGAAGGTCCGGCCGCAGTGGGAGTTGCTGCGGCTGGCGGCGGAGGGCGGGAAGGTGGCCCCGGGGGCAGGCAAGCCCGGGCGCGGTTGCTGGCTCTGCCGGGACGAAGCCTGTGCGCGGTCGGCCCTGAAGACCGGGCAGATCCCGCGGGCGCTGAAGGGCGGCGGCGCGGCCCCGGAGTTGGGCCGCCTGCTGGAATGGATGGGCCTCCGCTCGCTTGACGGCGACGGAGGCAGCGGACTAAAGAGCTAGCCCCTTTTGGGCCTCGCTCTATTTTTGGAAGGAAGTCACGACCGGATGGCGAAGAAGCGCGTCTACGAGCTCGCGAAGGACCTCGGCCTCTCCAACAAGGAGATGGTCGAGTGGCTGCACGCTCACGAGTACGACGTCAAGAGCCACTCCTCCTCGCTGGAGGATGACCAGGCGCACGCGGTGGTCGAGAAGTTCAAGGGTGAGAAGTCGCCGAAGGCCCCCGCGCCGAAGCCGTCGGGGAGCGGCGTCGTGCTGCGCCGCAAGCGCGCCGACACCGCCGCCGAGGCCGAGCACGAGCACGTCGCGGCCGCCGCGCCGGAAGCGCCGCGTCCGCCCGAGGTCAGGGCCGCCGCCGAGCCCGAGGCCGCCAAGGTCGAGGCGCCCCGCGAAGAGGAGCGCGCCGAAGGGCCCCCTGCCGCCGCCGCCGCCGAAGTGGCCGCCAAGGTCGCCGCCAAGGTCGCCGCCAAGGTCGCCGCCAAGGTCGAAGAGCCTCCCGCGCCGGTGGTCGCCGCCGCCGCCGAGCCGGCAGAAGCAGCGCCGGCCATCGCCGTTCCCGAGCCGGTCCGCGAGCCGAAGCCCGCTCCCGAGCCGCAGCCCGTCGCCGCGCAGGTCGAGCAGGTGCCTGCCGCCGCCGCCGCGCCGCACCCCGCTCCCCAGCCTGTGCAGCCGCCCCCGCAGCCGACCACCCGCACCGCCGAGCCGTCCAGGATGAGCCCTGCGCAGCATTCGAATGTCCCGGCAGGTGTCGCCAAGGTCGCTGCCCGTCCCGCTCCGCCTCCGCCGCCGCGGCCCACCGTGCGTCCGCCTCCGCCGCGGCCCACCGGGCCCATCGTGCAGGGCCCGGGCGGCGTCCAGTCGGTGCAGGTCACCGAGAACATCTCGGCGCGCCCGTCGGCCACCCGCGCGGTCGTGCTCTCGCGCCCGCTCATCCCCATCGCCCGGCCGGCGCCCCGTCCGCCTCCGGGCGGCGGCTTCCGCCCGCGTCCGGTGGGCGAGGTCCGCGAGCTCGCCGTCGTCTCGGGCGGCCCCGGCCGCGGCCGCGAGTTCATCGACGTCACCAAGGACACCAAGGGCGCGCCCACCCGCGGCAAGAAGGGCCCGCGCGTCGAGAAGATCGAGTCCATCTCCAAGCAGGACCTGGTCGCCCTCGCCCACCAGCGCGCCTACGTGCCCGTCCGCGGGCACAAGAAGAAGAGCGCCAAGAAGGGCAAGAGCACCGAGATCACCGAGATGTCCGAGCACAAGAAGGTGCTCCGCATCGAGGAGACCATCACCCCGTCCGAGATGTCGCAGGCCATGGGCGTCAAGAGCGCCGACCTGATCCGCAAGCTGGTCGCCGCCGGGAAGATGATCACCCAGAACCAGCAGATGGACTTCGACACCGCCTCGCTGCTGGCCATCGACTACGGCTGGAAGGTGGAGAAGGTCGGCTTCGAGATCGAC
>JANXXR010000516.1 GCA_025350525.1 Deltaproteobacteria bacterium | reverse complement strand
AGCAAGCGTCGCGCCCGAGCGCGGCACCAGGCGAGTGTAGAGGGCCGCCTCGATCACCGGGACACGCAGGCGCGCTACCGCGATCGATGCCGGCTGCGTGCTCGCGTGACGGATCAGGGTGGCCGGGAAGTGGACAAATCGGAGACGGTCGCTGGGCGGATGGAGCCATTAGCCGAGATCGCGGCCGGGCAAACATCTCGCGGAGAGAGCGGCAGCGATGGCGAGGTCGAGAGGGGGAGCGGTGTTCTGCGGTGCGCGTTCTGCGGGCGCGCGAGCCGCTGGGTGCGGCGCGGATTCGTGCGGCGGCGCCGACGCGAGCTGCCCGAGGCCAATGCTGGTTGAGCGAGTGCGATGACAGTGCAGGCAGAGGTGGCGGCAGAGATCCGGCGCCTGCACTTCGCCGAGCACTGGCCGGTGGGGACGATTAGCAAACAGCTCTCGGTGCACGCGGACGTGGTCCGTCGCGTGGTGGGGCTCTTCTCGTCGCAGCGAGTGGTCCCGCCGCCGACGCAGCGGCTATGCGCGCCGTACTCGGACTTCATCGCCGAGACGCTCGCGCGTTATCCGAAGCTCCGCGCGTCACGCCTGTTCGAGATGGTCAAAGAGCGTGGCTACCAGGGCAGCGTCCGCACGCTGCGTGAGCAGGTTGCCGCTGTGCGACCGGCACCCAAGCGCGAGGCGTTCCTGCGCGTCGAGTCGCTGATCGGCGAGCAGGCGCAGGTCGATTGGGCGCACGTCGGGAGAATCAAAGTCGAGGGTGGCGTGCGTTCGCTGTGGGTCTTCGTGCTGCTGCTGTCTTGGTCGCGCGGGATGTGGGCGGAGTTGGTATTCGATCTGACCGCGGTGTCGCTCTGCCGCTCGCTGGTCCGCGCCGCGACGGCGCTGGGCGGTTGTCCGAGGCAGTGGCTCTTTGATAATCCAAAGACGGTAGTCTTGGAGCGCCACGGCGACGCCGTGCGATTTCATCCCGCGCTCGTCGAAGTGGCGGGCCGGCTGCACGTCCAGCCCCGGCTCTGCGCGGTGCGCCGCCCGCAGCATAAGGGCAAGGTCGAGCGCAGCATTCGCTCGCTGCGCGACGGCTTCTTCGACGGCCGCATCATTACCGATGTCGCGCAGGGCAATCGCGAACTCACGGAGTTTATCGAGCGCGTCGGACACCGCAGGCAGCACCCGCGCTTCTCCGGGCGCAGCGTCGGCGAGTGTCTCGCCGAGGAGCGCGAGAGGCTCCTCCCTCTGCCGAAGCCGCCGCCGATCACCGACCTGGTCTTGCCGGTGCGCGCAGACAAGACGGCCTTCGTTCGCTTCGATTGCAATCAATACTCGGTGCCGTGGCTGCTCGCCGAAAAGTCACTGACGCTCGTCGCCGACGATATCGAGGTGCGCATCGTCAATGACGATGAGGAGGTCGCCTCGCACCGGCGGCGCTGGGGCAAAGGCGAGTTCGTCGAGGAGCGCGCGCACCGCGAGGGCCTCGTCGAACACCGCCGCGCCGCCGGTGAATCGAAGGGCCGGGACCTGCTGCGCTCGACGGCGCCGGGATTCGACGCGCTCTGCGCCCGCTGGGTCGAGGCCGGACGCAACGTCGGCAACATGACCGCCCGCACCCTCAAGCTCCTCGACCTCTACGGCGCCGAGAGCTTCGCCGCCGCCGTCGAAGAGATGCTCGCCCGCGGCACCCACGACATCGGCGCCCTCGCACACCTCTGCGAGCAGCGCCGCCGCGCACGGGCGCTGCCGGTGCCCATCGAGATCAAGTTGCCCGCCCACTTCAATGACCGCGAGGTCGTGCCTCACTCACTCGGGAGCTATGATGACGACGACTTCTGAAGATCCGATCGAGGGATTGCGCTCCCTTGGTCTGCGTTTGTCCCCGACCGCGCTCGCTGAGCTGCTCGCCGACGCCGAGAAGCGCGGCCTCGCTCCCAGAGCGGCCTGCGCCGCGCTCGTCGCCGCCGAGCGCCAGGAGCGCGAGCGCCGCAATCTCGCCGCGCGCACCAAGACCGCGACGCTCGGCGGCTTCGCCACGCTCGACCGATTCGACTGGAACCATCCGCGCAAGATCGATCGCGCCCTC
>JANXXR010000281.1 GCA_025350525.1 Deltaproteobacteria bacterium | reverse complement strand
CCGCGCGCGCGCATGTCCTCCGAAAACGAGGTCAGCATTGCGAAATTTTTCTCGACGCGCGCCGAGACGAAATTTCCGCTCCCCTGGCGGCGCACGAGCAATCCTTCGGAGACGAGTCCATCGAGTGCGGTGCGCACGGTGATGCGGGAGACGGAAAAATCTGCCGCGAGATCGCGCTCGGCCGGAAGGGCATCGTCGGGCCCGAGAACTCGTGTCTCGATGGCCTTGCGCAGGGCCCGCTGCAGCTGCTGATACAGCGGCAGATTGCTGTGCTCATCCAGGGGGCCGACGATCTTCGCGAGGGACATGTATGGATTGCGCCAATCTTCGCTGGTTAGGCCGAGGAGTCAGAGCATACCAAAAGAAGACCACTTGGCAACAGCCCAGCGAGCCCAGATTTCCCTACCTCACTGGTTTTGCAGCAAGAATTGACCGCGAAAGTGTTACCGTTACGTTGCACTTGAAAATAGTCTGAAGTGGTATTATATTGGACTCTAACTGGTGTGAGCCTGCGGTTGTACCCGGGTCACAGAAGAGTTGGGGTTGCACATAGAGGGAATCAGGGGTCGCCCGCGGCCTCTGGAACTCACGAATTCGAAACCGGAATGATCTTATATGCAATGGGGGACTTCTCAATGAATCGGATCAGCTTTGCGGTCAAATCTGCCCTCGGTCTCGCGATGCTTGCGCCACCGGCGCTCGTGCTGGGGCAGACCACGTCCAGTGCCCCGGCGGCCACACTCGAAGAGGTCGTGATCACCGGAATCCGCGCATCGCTCGAACAGTCGCTCGTGCAGAAGCGCGCGTCAACCTCGCAGGTCGAAGTCGTCACTGCGGAAGACATCGGCAAGATGCCGGACAAGAATATCGCCGATTCACTCCAGCGTGTGCCGGGCATGACGATCAGTTCGGCAGGCGCCAGCGAAGGTGGTTTCGATGAGAACGACCGCGTCAGCATGCGCGGCACCGGACCCAGCCTGACCCAGACCCTGCTCAACGGCCACAACGTGGCCTCGGGTGACTGGTTCGTGCTGAACCAGGTCACGACCGTCGGCCGCAGCGTGAGCTACACACTATTGCCGTCCGAACTCGTCAGCAAGGTGGTCGTACACAAGAGTTCAGAGGCTTCACTGGTCGAAGGTGGCGTCGCCGGTTCGGTCGATATCATTACGCGCAAGCCGCTGGATTTCTCCAAGTCGATGACGCTCGAGGCATCGTTGGGCGCGGTTCGCGCTGACCTGCCGTCGAAGACCGACCCGCAATTGAGTGCACTGGCCGCCTGGAAGAACGACGCCTCGACATTCGGCGTGATGCTGCAGGGTTTCTCCGAGACGCGCCACCTGCGGCGCGACGGCGTGGAATTGCTCGGCTATGAGCGGATTGCGCCGGGCAGTACGATCGCCCTCGCGCATCCTGACCTGAGCAATGTCTGGTACCCGGCGCTGATCGGCGCGGCACTCTTCGAGCAGGAGCGCAAGCGCAAGGGCGGGCTGATCGACCTTCAGTTCAAGCCCTCCGATGCCGTGGACATGGATCTGTCGGCGTTCTCCTCGAAACTCGACGGCCCGAACTACAACCGCAACTATCTGCTGTGGAACACGCACTACATCAATCTGGGAGCCGGCCAGGCGCCGGACCCGGGTTATGTGGTCACCAACGGGACGTTGACCAAGGCCAACTTCACCGGCGTACCGGGCACTTTCTACGGCATCTATGACCAGATTTCCCGGCCGGATGAAAGCGCCAGTTCGATGTACGTGAACCTCGACGGGAGTTTCCGCGTCAACGAGCGCCTGACGCTTGCTACGCAGATCGGCACCTCCACGGGCCACGGCAAGACACCGACCCAGAACGTTTCCGAGACTCTGCCAGGGCAAGGCGCTGGCGCAGGCTGGAGCATGCACGGCGTGGGTGGCGCACCGGACTTCAACCTCGGAGCGACCAATAACACCACGCCGCACTCTGGTCCCGGTGGTGCGCCGGTCGCCTTTGGCTGGATCTTTGGCGCCCAGAACGTCGATGTCGTCGACAAGGAAGACTGGGGCAAGCTCGATGCGACCTTTGCCATGGACAACGACAGCTGGCAGGACCTCAAATTCGGCGTCCGCTATGAGAAGCACGATCGCACTTCCGACAATGCAATCGCGCAGGGACCGACGTTCTGGGCTGGTGGTGGCGCCGACACGGCGAGCTATCCAACGACCTGGTCGAACTATCCGTCGGACTTCAATACCTTTGGCGCTTCCATTCCGACCGGAATCTGGTACTGGACGCCGGCGCAACTGGCGGTCTACAACAAGCCGTGTTACCTGCCCCTGGTGTCTCCAGCCCCCTTGTGCACGTCAGGGCAAACGCAGCGCAATCCGCTGGAACGCGCGTATTACCAGTTCCTCTTCGGCGTACACGAAAAGAATCTGGCGACCTACCTGCAGGCGGACTTCAAGGGTACCGGCTGGAGTGGCAATGTCGGCGTACGCGTCGTCAACACCCGGGAAGACATCGTGACGTATACCCAGGTCAATGCGTCGACCCCCGGGGCGATAACGACCTCTCTGTTTGGTCCCTACATTGGCATCCCGGTCAGTCACAGCTACAGCGATATCCTGCCGAGCGCCAACCTGAAGATCGACATGGCCCCGGACGTCGTCGCACGCTTCGCCGTCTCCGAGACCATGACCCGTCCGGACTACTCGGCCCTCGCCGGCTTCACCAACCTGTCACCTCCTGCCAATGTAGGCGGCACTGGCAGCGGCACGGGCGGCAATCCGGATCTCAAGCCGATCCGCTCGGTCAACTACGACGCCGGCTTCGAGTGGTACTTCGCCAAGCGCTCGCTCCTGTCGGCCAGCCTGTTCTACATGGATCTGCAGAACTTCGTGGGCTACGGCAGCCAGACGCTGAGCTATCTGACCTACGGCCCGTTGTTGCCACCCGGTGGGTCGCAGGTGCCTTACCTGCTCACGGTGCCGGTCAATGCCACCGGCATTGCGCAGGGCGTTGAACTGGCCTACCAGCAGGCGATTGGAGACCATTTCGGTGTCGCCGCAAACTTCACCTATACGGATGGTCGCCAGACTTCGGAAGTGAACAACGGCGATGACCGCCTCGTCGGGACTTCGAAGAACACGTACAACGTCAGTGGGTTCTACGAGGACACGCACTTCAGCGCGCGTATCGCCTACACGTACCGTTCGGCGTTCTTCAGCGGCTTGGACCGCAACTCGGCATTCTCCCAGGACGCGATCGGATCGCTGGCGGCCTCCTTTGGATACACCATCAACGATCACTTCTCAGTGACGCTCGACGGCCAGAACCTGGGTGACTCAACCCTGAAGTACTACGCGCTCAACACGGATCAGCCGCGCGCGTTCTACAAGAACGGCCGTCAGTACTACCTGAACCTGCGCGTCAAGCTCTGAGCAGACGTCGCACGCCCAGGCGTGTCAAGCTTAGCCCGTGGCCGGTACCCCCGCCGGCCACGGGCAGCGGGTGTGATTGCAATCGTGTTCACTGTGCGACGAGGCTTGGATAGCGGGCATCGGCGGCTGGTGGCCGTGGCTTGCGCGGCGATCTGCACGGCGCTCATGGGCGCACTCGCCAGCAATCCGGCGGCGGCGCAGGGCTCGGTCATCCCGCTGCCGGCTCAAATCACTCCGGCGGAAGGCGCGTTTCGGATAGACCCGGGGACACCGCTGCGCGTCAGGGCCGG
>JANXXR010000480.1 GCA_025350525.1 Deltaproteobacteria bacterium | reverse complement strand
GGCGGCGAGGTGCAGCGCGCCCCAGGCCGGAGAGAGCCGTGGTTCCAAAAGCCCGCGCGCCAGCGCCGTGTGCATGGCCATGTCCGCGCCGGGCGGCACCGCCATGGTGAAGAGCGGCGCGAAGAAGACCAGCAGCGGGAGCGGCGCGGCGCGCTCGAGAACCTGGCGCTCTGGCCGGTCCGCCCGCGGCGACAAGAGCGCGCCAAGGGCCGCGCCCAGCACCGCGCCGGCGATGACCGCGCCCAGCCCCGCCGCCCCCGGCAGCGCCCCGAGCGCCGCCCCCGCCAGCGTGCCCGCAAGCGCCAGCGCAACTCTTCCCCGAACGTGCATGCGCTTCCATGTTGCCAGACCGCCGCTATTGCGCGAAGAAGTTCGCATGACCCGCCTCCTCGCGCTCGCCCTCGTCCTCGCCACTCCCGCGCTGGCCAAGGACCCTCGCTCCACAAATCCGGTGGTCGTCATCGCCACCAGCAAGGGCAACATCAAGGTGCAGCTCGACCAGAAGAAGGCGCCGCTCTCGGTGGCCAACTTCCTCCAGTATGTGAAGGCGAAGCACTACGACGGCACCGTCTTTCACCGCGTCATCAAGGGCTTCATGATCCAGGGCGGCGGTTTCGACGAGAAGCTGCACCAGATCGGCGCGGGCCAGCCGCCGGTCAAGAACGAAGCTGGCAACGGCCTCTTGAACAAGCCCGGGACCATCGCCATGGCGCGCACCAACATCGTGGACAGCGCCACCGATCAGTTTTTCATCAACGCCGGCGACAACAAGTTCCTCGACCACCGCGACGACTCTCCGCGGGGCTTCGGTTACGCCGTCTTCGGGAAAGTGGTCTCGGGGCTCGAGGTGGTCCGCAAGATCGAAACCTCGCCCACCGAGACCAAGCCGACCGCCGACGGCGTGCCGCTCAGCGACGTGCCTAGAGAAACGATTTTGATCAAGTCCATTCGCCTCGCGCAATAGTCCGCAACGGTTTCTCAGCAAAAGTACGGATGCTCGGTTGGACGCTTGGCGCAAACAGGCTTGGCAGCGGGGCGCCGCTCCAGTAGAGATTCACTGGGAGTGCGTGCCGGCGCCGCTGGCCGCTTGAGGACACCATGAGTGCGTCGCCCGCGAGATCCCCATCGCAGAACGATGTCCGGGCCGTGGTGCTGGTCGTGGACGACCATGCGGGGAACTTGATGGCGATGCGCGCGGTGCTGGAGCCGCTGGGCGAGGTCATCGAGGAGGCCACTTCCGGCGAAGCGGCGCTCAAGTACCTGCTCACCCACGACGTGGCCGCGGTCCTGCTCGACGCACACCTGCCGGGCATGAGCGGCTTCGAGGTGGCCGAGGCGCTGCGCGGGCTGCCGCGCACCCGGGACATTCCCATCCTCTTCGTGACCGGGACCGCCCTCGACAGCGCCCTGCAAGGGTACGCGCAGGGCGCCTTCGATTACATCGTCAAGCCCTACGACCCGGACGCGCTGCGGGCCAAGGTCGCCGCCCTCGTCAAGCTGTACCGGCAGCGCCGCAACACCGAGATCGAGCGCGACTCGCTGGTGGAGAGCGAGCGGGTGATGCGGGCCGAGAGCGCCTCCGAGCGCGCGGCCATCCACGACCTGCTCTCGCAGGCGCCGGCCTTGATCGCGCGGCTGAGCGGGCCGAACCACGTCTTCGAATTCGCCAACGCGCGCTACATCGCGGCCATCGGCGGACGCGACCCCACCGGCAAGACCATCCGCGCGGCTCTCCCCGAATTGGAAGGGCAGGCCTTCTACGGAATCCTCGACCAGGTGTACGCGTCCGGCGTGGCCTACGTCGCGAGCGAGGTCCAGGCGCTGGTGCGGGACCAAGGCGGTCAGACCCGGGAGATCTTCCTCAACTTCGTCTACCAGCCCACCCGCGGCGCCGACGGCGCTGTCGAGGGCATTCTCGTCCACGCCGTCGAGGTCACCGAGCAGGTGCGCGCCCGCGAGAGCGTGCGGATCAGCGAGCAGCGCTTCCGGCTGATGGCGGAGGCCATCCCGCAGCAAGTCTGGATGGCCAGTGCCGACGGCGCCATCGAGTTCGTCAACTCCAAGGTCCTCGAGTACAGCGGGCGCACCTTCGAGGAGATCGTCGCCGAGGGCTGGACCGGGCCGGTGCATCCCGACGACCTGCCCGCCTGCTCGGCCGCGTGGTCGCGCGCGGTCGAGACGGGGGCGCCCTTCGAGGTCGAGTTCCGCCTCAAGCGGGCCGCCGACGGCGCCTACCGTTGGCAGCTGGGGCGCGCGCTCGCCGCTCGCGACGCCGCCGGAAACATCCTGCGCTGGTACGGAACGGTGACCGACATCCACGACCAGAAGGCCGCCGCCGAGCAGCTCTCCAGCCTCGCCTCCCTGCAGCAGGAGGTGCTGGGCATCGTCGGGCACGACCTGCGCAATCCCTTGAACGCCATCCTCGTCTCGACCCGCACGCTGGCCACCCGCGCCGAGGAGTCGCTGCGGCCCACCGTCACCCGCGTCGCCCGCAGCGCGGTGCGGATGAAGAACATGATCAACGACCTGGTGGACTACACCCGCGGCCGGCTCGGTGACACCACGCTGCTGGATCGGCAGGCCTGCAAGGTCGCCGAGCTGCTCCGCGAGGTCATCGACGAATTGGCCTCGGTCAATCCCGACCGGACCATCCGCTTCGAGGCCGACGACGACGGCGAGGGATGGTGGGAGCCGTTCCGGCTGCAGCAGATGGCCTCGAACCTGATCGCCAACGCGCTCCAGTACAGCCCCAAGGAGACGCCGGTGCTGGTGCGGGTCCACCGGCAGGCGGGCGAGATCTGCCTCGAGGTGCAGAACCAGGGCAAGCGGATCCCGGCGAGCGCGCTGGTGTCGATCTTCGAGCCGTTCCGCAGGGCGGAAGACTCGCAGGGCCAGGGGGCGGTGCACCTGGGCCTCGGGCTCTACATCGTGCAGCAGGTGGCCAAGGCCCACGGGGGCCGGGTCGAAGTGCGCTCCGACGACGGCAGCACCACCTTCGTGGTCCATCTTCCGCTGCAGGCGGCCGCCGCGCGCTGAGTTTGCATCGACCCGCACGGCTCCATCGGGTAACCTCCCCGCGCAGTCGATCTGGAGGAGTGGCCGAGCGGCTGAAGGCGGTGGTCTTGAAAACCACTGGCCCGAAAGGGCTCGCAGGTTCGAATCCTGCCTCCTCCGCCAGCCGTACGGGAGCGGAATGCAGAGCAGTCAGAGGCGGACGCTGGCGGTGGTGGTGGCGGTGCTGGCGCTCCTCGGGGGCGCGGCCGGGTCCATCGTGGTCGGCCGCTTCCACGAGCGGAGTCTGCGCCGGCTGGCCGCGCAGCTGGGGGGCAACGCGCGCACCCAGGCGCGCAGCGCGCTGGCCGACAAGCTCAAGCTCATCGAGCAGCAGGCCATGTCGGCGGCGCAGCTTCCGCAGATCCGCGGGCAGATCGCCGTCTTCGATCCGGCCACTCTGGCCGACGGCTTTCGCAGCGAGACCTGGTGGGCGCCCTTCCGCAACGACTTCAGCGTCTACGGCGTCGCCAGGGACGGCGAGAAGCTGGAGGCGGTGGAGGGCATGACGCCCGCCGATCTCGACGGGGCGCCGCTCATTGCGCAGGCGCGGGCGCACCGCACCGCCTCGGGGCTGCTCATGGCCGGCGCCAAGCGGTGGCCCTATGCGGCGGGTGCGGCGGTCATCGACGTGCCGGGGCGCGCGCTGCCGGCGGTGATCTTCCTCGGCCAGGCGGTGGACCAGGCCTTCGCGCAGGACCTGGCGCGCAAGTCCGGCGGCGCGGTGCTGGTCAGCGACGGCAAGACCGCCCTGCTCTCGGCGGGCGACGAGGGCGAGCAGGCCAATCTCAAGACGGTGCTGGGCCGCGAGGCGAACGGGCAGGTCGAAGCCGCCGATGGCACCTGGGCCGCCACCGCCACACCGCTCTTGCCGGGTCTCAACCTCTGGACCTACGCCGGCGTGGGCGCGCAGGCGGACGAGTACCGGCACGACGAGACCTCGGCGCGCGGAGTGATCTGGGCGAGCGCGCTGGTCATCGCCGGCCTCGCGCTCTTCTTCGGCCTGCGCCGTCCGCCGCTCTTGGGCTCTGCCGGCGAGCTGCCCGGCGGAGCATCGGCGCGCGGCGGCACCGGAACCTCCGGCATCTCCGGCCCCGGCCATCTGATGATCAGCTCGGGCCCCGACACCGAGGATCCGGAGGGCACGACCTCGATCCAGAAGGCGCCGCCCAGGCCGGCCGCGCAGAACGTCTTCGGCCGCTACGTGCTGCTCGACCGCTTGGGCGAAGGCGGCATGGCCGAGGTCTACACCGCCGTCACCTACGGCGCCGAGGGCTTCCGCAGAACCTTTGTGGTCAAACGATTGCGCCCGGAGATGGTCAACAACAGCGACGTGGTGGCGGCCTTCATCGACGAGGCCAACCTCGCCGCCTCGCTGGTGCACACCAACATCGTCCCCGTCTTCGACTTCGGGAAGCTGGGCGACGAGTACTACATGGCGCAGGAGTACATCCTCGGCCGCGACCTCGGCCGGGTGAACCGCCGCGCCCTCGCGGTGGAGCAGAAGCCGCTGCCGCTCAACCAGGTCTTCTACGCCGCGCACGAGACCTTGAAGGCGCTCGACTATGCGCACGGCAAGACCGGGCAGGACGGCAAGCCGATGAACCTCGTCCACCGCGACGTCTCGCCCAACAACATCCTCGTCTCGGCGCGGGGCGAGGTGAAGCTGTTCGACTTCGGCATCGCCAAGGCGGCGGGGCGGATCACGCAGACGCAGTTCGGCATGGTCAAGGGCAACGTCCGCTTCATGTCGCCGGAGCAGGCGCGGGGCGACGCGGTGGACGGCCGCAGCGACCTCTTCGCGGTGGGCCTGGTCATCTACTACGCGCTCTCGGGCGACTCCCTCTACGCAGCGGACACTGCGTATAACTTGCTGATCAAGGCGGCGCAGGGCCCGGGCGAGAAGGAGCTGGCCAACCTGGCCGGCCTGCCCAAGGAGGCCCAACGCATCCTCGAGCGCGCGCTGCAGGGCAACCCCTCCGACCGCTACCAGACGGCGGCCGAGTTCGCGCAGGCGCTCGCGCCCTTCATCGTCGGGGCTCACGACGCGCTGGCCCGCACCATGGAGCGGCTCTTCTCCGAGGACATCCGGGAGGAGGAGGCGCGCTTCGCCGCCGCCGCGGCTGCTGGCCAGGCGACCGCGGAGGCCGGCGACTCGGGCTCGACGGCGCCGACGGGCACCCGGCGCTTCGCGCAGCCCGGAAAGGTCTGATGGTCCGCCTCCGCCTGACCCTCCAAACCCTGGGCGCCACCGCGCTCCTTTTGTGCGCAGCCTGCGGTGCGCCGCCCGCGCCGGATCCCTGGTCGCTCTTGACGGTGGACACGCTGGCGGCGAAGGGCGATCCGGCGGTGACGCAGCCGGGTGCGCCGCTGCCCTTGCTCTCGTCACCGTACGCAGCGGGCAGCGTGCGGCAGAAGGACAGCAACGCCGGGCTCACCATCTTTCCCGCCTTCAGCGAAGGCCAGACCGCCGCGTACATGACGACCGAGGTTTGGCAGAACTTCGACGCCGTCTGGTTGCAGCCGCTCTACGTCGACCTGTCCGGAACGAACCTGGCCATCTTCGGGGTGGACGCCACCACGCGTTTCTACAGCCCGTACTGGCAGATCTTCTTCTACACGCTCCCTGACGGCGCCTCCTTCAAGAGCGCAAAGGAGGTCATCGACTCCGGCGTCCCGCTCGCGCCCGGGCCAGGAAAATACTGCTCCATCACCAACGACCCCGACATCGTCGCTGTTCAGGCCGAGGGCGCTGTGGGCCCGGTCCGGCCCATCACCGGCGAACCCGTCGGCGCGCCCAGAAATGGCACCGCCTGGGCCGCGGGCAACCTGGTCTGGTTCATCGATCTCGGCAGCAGCCAGCGCTTCAACTGGAACGACCAGACGCTGGTGGTGGAGGAGACGCCTCTCTTTGCCTTTGCGCGCGCCGACTCCGCCGGCAACGCCATCCCCGTCGATCTGCCCAAGGTGGGCGGCACCGGCCCCCGGCACGCGCCGCGCTGCGACGGCCGCGGGAGTTGCTCCGCAGTGGTGAATAACGTGCCCGAGTTCGGCTCGCTCTGGCGGATCTGGCAGATCCTCCTGCCGCCGGGAGCGGACGTCTACGTGCCCGACTCGATGCCCGAGCTGCGCCAGCTGGTGCAGGCGATGGGCTTCGCGGCGACGCGGGCGTCCACGCAGCTGGGGAAGGAGTACGCGCTGCGCGTGGCCGTCAACGGCCTCGACACCGCGAAGGCCAAGGGCTGCCTCGCGAGCGACGTCTCGACCTGCCGCTGGCTCGACTCGCAGACCGCCATCGAGGCCAACGTCGCCGACTGGCGCGTCACCAGGACTGGCACCGACGTCGCCTGCCCGCTGGTGCTCTTCAACGGCAAGGCGCTGGGGCCATGAGGCGCGCCGCGCTCGCTCCGCTGCTGCTGCTGGCGCACGCCGCCTTTGCGCAGGAGGCGCAGACCGACGGCTACACGCCGCCCGCCGAAGCGCAGTCGCCCTTGCACCTCAACGGCTACGTCGATCTCGGCTGGGCCCGGGCGCAGGGCAACGGAACGAGCTTCGCGCCGGGCGACACGCGGCTTCCCGCCGATTACGGCGTCGACACCTTCGCCCCCGCCGTGAATTCGCGCGGCGACGTCGCCTCCACCGACTCGGGCGGGCGGTTCACCAACGGCTTTCTCCCGCGCTCGGTGGGCATCGGCGGGCACGGGTCGTTCCTCCTCAACACCGTGGACCTCGACGTGCGCTACCTCGTGCCCTCGGCGCCGCTCATGCTCTTCACCCGCGTGCAGATCCTGCCGCGCTTCTCCTCCGCCGGCGAGAGCACGCGGGTGCTGGCCGAGCAGGCCTTCGCGCGCATCATCCCCTTCGCCTCGCAGGAGCTGGCGCTGACGCTGGGCAAGTCGGACTCGGTCTTCGGCATCGAGTACCTCGAGAACGAGGCCAATCTGCGCACCGGCGTCACGCCTTCGCTCATCGCCCGCTACACCACCGGGCCGTCGCTGGGGGCCAAGGCCTTCTACCGGATCCAGATCGCGCCGCTCTGGACGGCGGTGTCCGTGAACCTCGCCGCCTCGAACGGCGGCACGCTGGTGGAGACGCTGCAGCCGCAGAACGCCAGCCTCACCGGCACGCCCGTCTTCTCCGGCCGGTTGGGCGTGGAAGTGAACCTGCCTTCACTGGAGGTGAAGCTGGGCCTCTCGGCGATGGCGGGGCCGCGCAACGACCAGTCGCAGCCCGGCGTGCGGCAAAAGGCGCTGGGCGTGGACGGCCGCCTGGTCTTTGGAGTGGTCGAGGCGCGCGGCGAGTTGATCCGGCTGACCCAGGGCGCGGGAGCCGGGGACAAGCTGAACGGCCTCGGCACGCAGACGGTGGTCTCGCGCTTCGACGTGACCGGCGGCTACGGACAGCTGGGGCTCGGCTTCGATTTTTCCGGCGCGCTGCGGCGGGTGGCACTCTACGGACGCTACGATCGCCGGCACGCGCAGTTCGAAGGCTTCATTCCCATCACCGTCGATCGCATCACCGCAGGGGCCCGCATCGATTGGTGGGACAGCCTCGCGGTCAAGGGCGAGGTGCTGCTCAACCGCGAGCTGGCAGGCGCTCCCAACGTCGACAACGACGTGCTGACCAGCTCGCTCATCTACACCTGGTGACCCGATGAACCTGCTCCTCGCCCTGCTGCTCTCTGCCCCCGCTGCCCGGCACGACTGGCTGGGCGCCGAGATGCCGCTGCCGCTCGCGGTCCAGACGCCGCAGGATCTCCAGTTCAAGAACCAGGCGGAGCGGCAGTACCTCATCTTCAATTTGCTCGCCGCGGGCAAGGTGGCCTTCGAGGCGGGCGACTTCGCCTCCGCGGCGGCGAAGTGGGAAGCGCTGCTTTCGGTGCCGGGGCTCGATCCCGAGGTGGACAAGGTGGTGCGGCCCTTCGCCGGCGAGGCGCGCCGCAAGGCGGGAGGGAAAGCCGGCGACATCCCTCCGCCTCCCGCGGCGCGGTCCGCGCGCGACGAGTCGTCGGCGCTGCCTGCATCGCGCAAGTCCGCGCTGGTGGCGGTGGAGGGCACGGTCAGCGGCGGCGGGGCGGCCGGTCCGGGCGGCGCGGTGGTGACGCTGCGCCGCACCGACGGGCCGATGCCGAAGCCGTCGCCCGCGCGCAAGGTGGTGCTCCAGCGCGGGAAGGCCTTCGTGCCGCGGGTCCTCGCCGTCGCCCTGGGCAGCTCGGTGGTCTTTCGCAACGACGACCCCATCAACCACAACGTCTTCTCGCTCTCGCCGCGCTTCGACACCGGACTCTACGGAGCAGGCGGCGAGAAGGAGGAGACCTTCGACAAGGCCGGCGTCGTGCAGCTGCTCTGCAACATCCACTCGAGCATGATCGGCTACGTGGTGGTGGTCGATTCGCCCTGGTTCGCGCAGGCCGACGCCACCGGCGCCTTCTCCATCAAGGGCGTCGCGCCCGGCGAGTACGACGTCGAGGCCTGGCACGAGAACGCCTCGCAGCCGGCGCGGCAGAAGCTGACGGTCTCGAAGGACGGCGCGAAGCTGGCGCTGACGGTGGCGGGCGACAAGCAGCCGCCGCAGTTCCCGCCGGACAAGTACGGGAAGCCGCGGCAGCAGCAGCTGGGGTACTGAGCGGGAGGCGCGGCGAGCCGGTCGTTGAGACCGGACGTTCCGCGTCGTCGGGCAGGGTGCGTCCCGCTGGAGAGCAGCCGCGGAGCGCCCCAAAAGAAGGCGTCCCCAAGAACGCGCGCGAGAGAGCTTGAGGCTGTGAACAGCGCCGCTGCCCCGACGCCCGCCGCCCCGGGGGCTGGCTTTTTTCGCCGATTCGCGCTTCAAGATCGCGCCCGCAGCGACGACGGCTGCGCACCTTTCCGGGAGGAAACATGGCTGCGACGAGACGGACTCTGCTCAAGACGGTGGGCGCGGCGGCGGTGGCGGGCAAGCTCTTTTCCCCGCGCGAGGCGGAAGGCGCGGAGGGCGCGCCGCAGGGCGGAGGCGCTGTGCCCCGCTCGCTGACCACCTGCAACCTGCGCGGCTCGGGGTTGGGCGTGAAGCTGGGCGACCGCATCCTCGACGTCGCCCGCGCCGGCAAGCAGCTGAAAGTCGCGGTGCCGGCCAGCACCGACGAGCTGGTGCAGGGCAAGAACCTCGCCGGGCTCGCCAAGGTACTCGCGGCCAAGGGGCCCTTCATCGCCGAAAAAGACGCGCAGTTCGCGCCCTGCATCCTCGCGCCACAGAAGATCATCATGCTCGGCTTCAACTACCGCAAGCACGCGATGGAGGTGGGCGTGCCCATCCCCAAGGCGCCGGTGCTCTTCAACAAGTTCAACAACGCTCTGAGCGGCCACGGCACCACCATCCAGCTGCCGGTGAAAGTGGCCAAGAAGTTCGACTACGAGATCGAGCTGCAAGTGATCATCGGCAAGACCGCGCACGAGGTCAGCGAAGCCGACGCGCTCAGCTACGTCTTCGGCTACGCCACCGGCAACGACTTCTCCGCCCGCGATCTGCAGTTCCGCGACGGCAAGGCCTCGCAGTTCATGCTGGGCAAGACCTCCGACGGCTTCATGCCGGTAGGGCCGTACCTGGTGGGCGCGGAGGTGGTCGGCGATCCGCAGAAGCTGGCCGTCGAGTGCCGCGTCAACGGAGAGCAGCGTCAGTCGTCGAACACCAGCGACATGATCTTCACGGTGGCGCAGATCATCAGCTACTGCTCGCAGGTCTTCACGCTGCAGCCGGGCGACCTCATCTCCACGGGCACGCCGGAAGGGGTCATCACCGGCAAGCCCGAGGACAAGCAGGTCTGGCTCAAGGCGGGCGACAAGATCGCCTGCAGCGTCGAGAAGCTGGGCGAGCTGCGCTTCGATCTCGCCTGAGCCCCGCCATGGACCGCTCCGCGCTCGATGCCGCGCATGAGGCCGCCGTCCGCTTTTTCGAGCAGCTCCCCGAGCGGAAAGTGGGGGCGACAGCGGACGCCGCGGCCATGCGCAAGGCCCTGGGCGGGCCGCTGCCCGAGGAGGGCCAGAGCGCCGCGCGCGTGGTGGAAGAACTGGCGCGCAACGCCGACCCCGGCCTCGTGGCCACCGCCGGGCCGCGCTTCTTCGGCTTCGTCATCGGCGGCAGCCTGCCGGCGGCGGTCGGCGCCGACTGGCTGACCAGTGCCTGGGACCAGAACGCGGGCCTCTTCGTCCTCTCGCCCGCCGCCGCGCTGGTCGAGGAGACGGTGGCGGGCTGGCTGAAAGAGATCTTCGCGCTGCCCGCGAGCACCAGCCTGGGCATGGTGACCGGCGGGCAGATGGCCAACACCACCTGCCTCGCGGCGGCCCGCCATCAAGTGCTGGCGGCGGCGGGCTGGGACGTCGAGGCGCAGGGACTCGCCGGAGCGCCGCGGGTGACGGTGCTCGCGGGCGACGACGCGCACATCACCATCTTCGGGGCGCTGCGGCTCCTGGGGCTGGGCGACGCCTCGGTCAAGCGGGTGCAGAGCGACGGGCAGGGGCGGATGCGGCCCGACGCGCTTCGCGCCGCGCTCGACACCGTGCAGGGTCCGGTGATCCTCTGCGCCCAGGCGGGCGACGTGAACACCGGCGCCTTCGATCCGCTGGAGGAGCTCGTCGCCATCGCGCGCTCGCGCCCCGACGTCTGGGTCCACGTCGACGGCGCCTTCGGCCTCTGGGCGGCAGCGAGCCGCAAGCGGCGCCACCTCACCCGCGGCCTCGCCTTTGCCGACTCCTGGGCCACCGACGCGCACAAGTGGCTCAACGTGCCCTACGACTGCGGCCTCGCCTTCATCCGCGACGGCGCCGCGCACCGCGCCGCCATGGCCCGCAGCGCCGCTTACTTACAGCCCTCGGCCACCGACCGCGACAACTACGCCTTCACGCCGGAGTTCTCGCGCCGCGCCCGCGGCTTCGCGGCCTGGGCGGCGCTGCGGTCCCTGGGGCGCAGCGGTCTCGAAGCCATGATCGACCGCTGCTGCGACCACGCGCTGCTCTTCGCCGAACGGCTCGCGGCGGCGGAGGGCGTGCAGGTGATCAACGAGGTGGTGCTGAACCAGGTGCTGGTCCGCTTCGAGCCGCCCGGCGCCTCGCCTGCGGAAGGCGACCGCTGGACCCGCGAGGTGATCGCCCGGGTTCAGCGCGACGGCGTCTGCTGGTTGTCGGGCACCGTCTGGCGCGGCAGGGCGCTGATGCGCATTTCAGTCAGCAACTGGAGCACCACTTCGCAGGACGTGCACCGATCCGCCGACGCCATCCTCGCCGCGCACCGCTCTAGCGCACCTTCGTCGAGCGGATCTTCTCCAGCAGGTCCTTGACGTCTTTCTGCACCTGCCCTGAGACCGGCACCTCGCGGACCACGATGCGGCCGCGCAGCTTGCCCGCCCGCGCCCGCGCCCGCAGCCGCGGGATCAGCCGCCACGCCTGCGCGCCGTCGAGCGGCCGCATGGGGATGAGGTTGAGCAGCAGCAGGATGCCGTTGCGGCGGAGGAAGGCCTCCGACAGATCGGCGGGCAGGGCGTGCGCGG
>JANXXR010000439.1 GCA_025350525.1 Deltaproteobacteria bacterium | reverse complement strand
CTCGCCAACCAAGTTCACGAACAGGGCGGCCCGCTGGCGTTGGTCAAAGGGCTCTATGCCGGCACCTGGCTGGAGGACAATCGGAATCCCCTCTATATCGGGGTCCTCTCGCTGGTCGCCGGCCGCGACACCGGCTTCCATACGCGCGGCCGTATACTTACTATCTTTCTTGGCGTGCTGGCGCTGCTCGCCTGGTGGCGGACGGTCCGCCACCACGCCGGGCCTGCGCCGGCATTGATCCTGGCGGGCTTTCTCGCCGTCAGCGAATGCTTCGTCGATTACTCCGGCCGCGAATCCGCGGAGCCCTTGCTCCTTTTGCTCTGGGCCCTGGCCGTCGGCGCCATCCTCGACGGAGAGAAGGATCCCCGCTATTGGCTTCTCGCCGGCGCCTACGCAGGCCTTGCCCAGCTCGACAAGGGCTCGGGCATTTTCCTGGTCTTCTGCTTCGGCGTCGCCCTGTCGCTCTGGCGCGGGCCAAAGGCGCTGCGCGATCCCTATGCCTGGGGAATGGGCGCCGCCTTCATCGCCGCCGCCTCGCCCTTGCTGGTCCGCAACCTGCGCGTCTATGGCTCGCCGCTGCACCATTGGAACAATCGCCTGGTCTGGATCGACCGGCTCCCCGACTATGCCGAGATCTATGCGCCGCGGGCCTTCGAGCGACTGCCGCACGGCTTTCGGGAATGGGCCGCGCAGACCCATTGGCACGAGATCTGGTTTGGTCGCGGCGTCATGGGCATTGCCGAGACGGCCGTCCACCTGGGCGATTCGATGAGCTTCGTCGCGCCCAGCCCGCTGGGGCCGGTGCATATCCCAGGCGTGGTGCTGGGCTTTGCAATGATGCTGGTGGCCCTGCGCCTTCTCTACCGGTCGCCCGCGGCCTTCGCCCGGACCTTCCTGCTCTTCCAGGCGGCCTTCTTCATCGCCTTCTTCGTCTTCTTCAGCGTCGCCGGCGGATCGTCGCGGTACGTCTTTCCCATGACGCTCTGCCTCTATGCGGTCCCGGCCATTGCGCTGGCGGCGCAGCCCCGCTGGCTCTGGCGCTGGGCAGCGGTAGCGGGGCTCTGCGTGGCGCTCGCCTTGGCTCTCGATCCATTTTCCCGACGGGTGCGCCCCGGATATGCGGAGGCAGGGGAATGGCTGCTCCATCACCTCAAGCCCGGCGAAGCCTATGCGGTGGACAGCCGCAGCCAATTGGAGCCGGAATGGTATCTGCCCGCCGCCAATGAAATGGTCATTGTTTCTTCCGTCTGGGCGCAAAAGCCGCTGCAGCCCGAAGAGCTGTTGCCGTATTTCCACCAGCGCCGCGTTCGGTATGCGCTCATCGACCGCACTTCGCACAAGGACGGAGCGCCGCGCTACCTCTTCTTCGACCACCCGCAGCCGCCCGCCGGCCTGCGCCTGGCTTGGTCCAGCCCGACTGGGGCCGTCCAGATCCTCGAGGTGCTCTAACCGGGCTTGTCGTTTGCCCGCCGCGCGAGGAGCAGCAGCGCCGGCAACAGTACCAGCGCGGTAATGATCGTCGTCACCTCACCGACCATCGCATACCAGCCAAAGCTGCGCAGCGCCCGATTGAGCGAATAGAGCAGCGTTCCATAGCCGACGATCGAGGTCCAGGAGCAGAGCGCCACCGCGGGGCCGACTTCCGCGAGCGACCGGACCACCTGGCCCGACCGCTCGTGCACGCGGGCGGCGACGTTGGCGCCATAATCGACCGCGATACCGAAGGTAATGGGAAAGACGATGAAATTGAAGAAGTTGATCTTGAGGCCCAGAGCCGCCGCGGCGCCGCACATGAGGATGACGCCGACGGTGAGGGAGCCCACCACCTCGAGGCTGGTGCGCAGGTTGCGGAAGAAGAGGAAGACCAGCAGCAGCACGCCGGCAAAGGAAAGGAAGGTGGTGCGCGGGCCCTCGACCTCGATGTCCTTCAGGAGGTCGGCGAAGATGACCTTGTCGCCGGTGGCGTCATAGAGCTTGCCGTGGATGTCGATGTTGCGGGCAGCGGTGACGAAGGCCTCGAGGTTCTCGGCGATCTCCAGCTTGGCGGCCGGCTTGGCCGTGACCGCGGCGATGCGGCCCAGCGTGCCGTCGCGCTCGCGAAAGCGGTCCATCAGCGTGGGCGGCGCCTCGGCGGGAGTGACCAGCGTCTGCGCGGCCAGTTGATCGCGCACGGTGCGCAGGCGCTCGCGCTGCGCCGGGTCCGGAAGCTTCGCCAGGATGTTATCGGGAAGGTCTCCGACGATCTCGTGAATGACCGCCAGCTTTTCCTCCTGCTTAGCGGGCACCACGCTGGAGAGCGTGTCGCAGCCGTCGATGAGGCGATCGTAGGGCGCTTCCTGCATGCGCTTGCGGATCACCTCGCAGAAGAGGTCGGCGTCCTCGCGCGATTCGAGCAGCGCGATCGAGCCCGCCAGCGACTTGCCCAGCGCGTCGTTGGCGCGCTGGTTGTCGTCGGTCAGCGTCTTGCGGCCCTTCAATTCATTGCTCAGGTTGTCGAGGTTGTGCTCCATGGCGCCTTGGCGAAGCTGGCGCGCGAACGACAACCCCGCCACCAGCGTCAGGACCGCGAAGACGCCCACGATGGCCCACGGCCGCGCGAAGATCGCCTGCAGCGGCGGCACCAGCTTCTCGCCGCTGGGCGCCGCCCGCACTTTGGGGGCGCCGCGCATCTTTTCGAAGATCGACAGCAAGGCCGGGACCAAAGTGAAGGTAAAGACCCAGCACAGCAGCATTCCAATGCCGCCAATGAAGCCGAAATGCCGGAAACCGCGATTGGCCGCGATGATCAAGACGCCAAAGGACACGCTGGTGGCCGCCGAGGCGAGCAGGGTCGCCTGCGCCGTGGTCACCGCGCCCTCGACGCAGGCGGCCGAGAGGCCTTCGCCCCGCGCGCGCAGTTGCTTGACGCGCGCCAGATAGATCAATCCATAGTTGATTCCATTGCCGACGACGATGGCGCCGAGGAATGCCGTCTGGGTATTGAGATATCCAATGATCAGCCAGGTGAGCCCGAAGGTGGCGGCCACGGCGCAGAGGATGGCGATCCCCAGCGAGAGGGTGGAGCGCAGGTCGCGGAAGAAGAGCAGGATCGAGGCCAGGACCAGCACCACCACCAGCACCGCGGTGCCGGCCACGTCGCCGATGATCGCCTCGTATTCGGCGATGAAGAGCGGAAAGGTCCCTCCCCAGCCGACGCGCAGGTGCTTCTGGGCAAGCTCGCCGGCGTGGGCATCGACCACCTTGCGCAGCCGGTCCAGCAGCGCCCGCGACTCGCCGACGCCCAGCGAGGTGCCCGCCGGACGCAGCACCAGCGTCAGCGAGGTCTTGTCGGGGTGGACGAGGAAGCCATCCACATAGCGCTCGAAGCGCTGCTTCACCTGCTCGCGCGGCAGCGGCTGCTTCGGATCCATCCACGGCGGCGCGTCCGGCGGCGGCCTGGCGGTCGAAGGATCCTCTCCGTCGTCGAGGTTCACCGAGAGCGGGTTGGCCTCGATCTTCCGCTTGCGGATCTCGTCGCGCACGGTGTCGCGCGCCTTGCGCAGGTCGTCCACGCCGGCGAAGAGCGGCCAGTGCGCCTCGTACCAGTCCTCGACCGGCCGCACGTTGGATTCGACCGAGCGGATCACCTGGGGGCCGAGCGCGAGAAACTCGGGCGTCAGCTCTCGCGCCAGCGACTCCGCGTTGAGCAGGCCGGCCGGACCGTCCTGCGATTCGATCATCACCAGCACGGTGCCGTCCCCGCCGACGCGGCGGATCAGCTCCTTGACCTCGCGCACCGAGGGCAGATCTTCCGGCAGCAGCTCCTGGAAGCTGGAGCGGATCTCGAGGTGTGAGGCGCTCCAGACCGAGACGGCGGCGACGATCAGCGAGACGAAGAGGAAGACGAAGGGCCGCGCCACGGCGGCCTCGGTGACGCTCGCGATGACCCCGCGCTGCGCCGACGGCTTCGGAGTGGTTTGCACCGGCGACCGTCTACCACAGTCATGCGGCGCGGTCTGTGGGCACCGGGCCGCGGGGACGGCGCGGAAGTCGCGCTCGTAGATGCGCATCATGGCGAGGAAGAAGGCGACGATGAGCGGGCCCAGGAGGATGCCCAGAAGCCCGAACATGGCGAGTCCGCCCAGCAGCGAGAGGAAGATGAGGCCCGTGTGCATCTGCACCTGGCCGCGCATCAGCAGCGGCTTTCCCACCTGCTCGGCACCGACCACCACCACCAGGCAGAAGAGCGCGAGCAGCGTGGCCGCCAGGTGCCGGGCGCCCAGCCAGAGCGAGGCCACCGCCGGGATCCACACCAGGCTGGTTCCGACGCCCGGCACGAAGGAGACCAGCGCGGTGAGCATGCCGAAGAATCCCGCGTGCGGAATTCCGGATACGAAATACCCACAGCCCGCGGCCAGCCCCTGGAACACCGCCGTCATGAGAATCCCGGTGACGGTGGCGCGGGTGACCTTGCGCAGCTCGGTGGTCAACTCCTGCGTCTGGTGCGCGTCGAGCGGCGAGACGCGCCGCAGCCACTCGACGACGCGCGCGCCTTCCATCAAGAGGAAATAGAGCGCGATGACCATGATGACGGTGGCGAGGATGGCGCGGCCGCCCGAGGCGACGATGGCGGGCGTGCATCTCCTGCGCCGGGCCCGGCAGCTCGCCGCCGCGCAATTCGGCGACGGAGGTGACGCCCAGCGTGTCGCGGAGATAGGCGAGGCCCGTCATCGACTCGCGGGAGACGAAGATCACCAGGCTGGCGAAGGGCGCCACGATCACGAGCAACACCGCCAGCGTCACCAGCGCGCTGGCCAGGGTGCGGCGGCCGCCGAGCGCGACGGTCAAGCGCTCGAGCGGATCGTGCAGCACGGCGGCGAGGACCACGGCGAGGAAGAGCGGCGTGCGGAACGGGAAGACGACGTAGAGCAGGAGCCCCACGGAGAGCAGCAGCAGCGCCAGAAAAGGCCGGGATGGGCGGCTCACGAACGGCACTCTAGCAGCCCCCGCGGCCGC
>JANXXR010000277.1 GCA_025350525.1 Deltaproteobacteria bacterium | reverse complement strand
CCAGCTCCTCGCGCGGGTCCGGCCCGGGCTCGGCGCCGTCCACGTCCTGCGTCTGCTCGCGCGGCAGCAGCAGGCGCGACTTGATGTGCGCCAGCGTCGCGCCCATCAGGAGATATTCGCCGGCGAGGTCGATGTTGAGCGCCTTGGCCGCGTCCATGTACTCGAGGTAGCGGTCGATGACGAAGGAGATGGGGATGTCGAAGATGTCGAGCTTGTGCTCCTGGATGAGCGAGAGGAGAAGGTCGAGCGGCCCTTCGAAGGTGGGCAGCGCCAGCGCCAGCCCGCCTTCTTTGGGCAGCGGCAGCTCGCCGTTCTGGTTTGCCTGCGGCTCCATCTAGGTCAGCTTCACCGCCGCGCGCACGCGGTCCATGGTCTCTTCGGCGACGCGCGTCGCCTTCTGCGTTCCCAGCTGCACCAGGGCCTCGATGCGCCCCGGCTCGCGATCGAGCGCGGCCCGGGCGGCGCGGTGCTTTTCCAAAGAGGGGATGAGGTTTTGTAAAAGCAGTTTCTTGCAATCGACGCAGCCGATGCCCGCGGTGCGGCATTCGCGATTGACCAGATCGATGGTTTCGGACGGGCTGTAGGCCTTATGCAAATAATAGATTCCGCAGATATCCGGATTACCGGGGTCATTGCGCCGCTTGCGGGCCGGATCGGTGACCGCCGCCATGATCTTCTTGCGTGCGCTCTCGGGATCCTCGCCCAGCTCGATGGCGTTGCCGTAGCTCTTGCTCATCTTGCGGCCGTCGGTGCCGAGGATCTTGGGCACCTCGGTGAGGTAGGCGTGCGGCTCGACCAGGATCGGCTTCTCGCCCTTCCCAAAGGTGTGGTTGAACTTGCGGACGATCTCCCGCGCCAGCTCGAGGTGCGAGACCTGGTCCTGCCCCACCGGCACCGCGTCGGCGCCGTAGAGCGCGACGTCGGCCGTCTGCAGCGCCGGGTATCCGAGGAAGCCGTAGGTGTTCAGATCCTTCTCGGCGAGCTGCTCCTGCTGCTCCTTGTAGGTGGGCACCCGCTCGAGCCAGCCCAGCGGCGTCACCATTCCCAGGAGCAGGAAGAGCTCGGCGTGCTGCTTCACCTGGCTCTGGATGAAGAGCGTGCAGCGCTCCGGGTCGAGGCCGGCCGCGATCCAGTCGGCGAACATCTCCCGCTGCGCCTGGGCGATGCCGCTGGTGTCCTTGTACTCGCTGGTGAGCGCGTGCCAGTCGGCGGAGAAGTAGAAGCACTCCGCCTTCTGCGAGATGGCGATCCAGTTCTTGATGGCGCCGTGGAAATGCCCGAGGTGCAGCCGGCCCGTGGGCCGCATGCCGGAGACGACGCGACGGGGTTCCCTTTCTGCCATGCTGGCTGCTCCCTCGGGCGGCCTCACGCCGCGCGGAAAGCGAGCCTTGTACACCAGTTGCCGGCGCTACGCCCGCGGGTGTTTGGCGATGACCGCCTTGAGCCGGGCGCGGTCGACGTGGGTGTAGATCTGCGTGGTGGCGATGTCGGCGTGCCCCAGCATCGCCTGCACCGCGCGCAGGTCGGCGCCGCGCTCGAGCAGGTGGGTGGCGAAGCTGTGCCGCAGCGAGTGCGGATAGACCCGCTGCGCGATGCCCGCCGCCCGCGCGTGGCGGCCGATCAGCTTCCAGAAACCCTGCCGGGTCATGCGTCCGCCGCGGGGAGTGACGAAGAGATCCGGCGACCGCCGCAGCCCCAGGAGCCGCTGCCGCGCCGACGACAGGTAGGTGGAGAGGCAAGCCCGCGCGCGCTCGCCGACCGGCACGATGCGCTCCTTGCCGCCCTTGCCGCGCACCCGGACCACGCCGCCCCGCGGATCGATGGCCGAGAGAGGCAGCGCCACCAGTTCGCTGACGCGCAGGCCGGAGGCGTAGAGCACCTCGAGCATGGCCTGGTCGCGCGCTCCCTGCGCCGTCCGCGCATCCGGCTGCGAGAGCAGGCGGTCCACCTCGTCCACCGAAAGGAAGTTGGGCAGCGGCCGCGAGCCCCGCGTGGCCCCCACGCCCTCCGACGGATCGAGCGGCGCGATTCCTTCCGCGCAGGCGAACTTGTGCAGTCCCCGCAAAGCCGCGAGGTGCCGCGCCTGCGACGCCCGCGAGAGCCCGCGCTGCTGCAGCGCGCCCAGGTGCTGCAACACCGCGGGCTCGGTCACCAGCGCGAGCCGGAAGAGGCCTTGAGCCGCCAGCCAGTCGAGGTACTCGCGCAGGTCGCGGGCGTAGGACTCGAGCGTCGCCGGCAACAGGCCGCGCTCGACGCGCAGGTGCGCGAGGTAGCGATCGAGCGCCTCGTCGAGGAGGGAAGGCGCCTGCAGCGATTCCGCAGCGATCACTGAATGACTCCTTCGAGCTTGCCCTTGCCTTCGCGCAGCACGGTGGGGACGGCGCCGGTCAGGTCGAGCACGGTGGAGGGTTCGTTCAGGGTCACGCCGCCGTCGAGGATCAGATCGACGCCGTGCCCGAGGTGCTCCTGGATGTCGCGCGCGTCGATGAGCGGCGGCTCCCCGGGGAGCGAGGCGCTGGTGGTCGCGAGCGGACGGCCCAGGGCGCGCACCAGCGCGATGGCCACCGGCGCATCCGGCACGCGCACGCCGACCTGGCGCTGCCGGGCGAGCGCGGTGCGGGGCGTGAGGCGCGTCGCCTCGAGGACGATGGTGTACGGCCCCGGCAGGAGGCGGCGCATGAGCCGGTAGTGTTCGTTGGAGACGATGCCGTACCGGGCCACCTCGCCGAGGTCGGCGCAGAGGAAGGCAAACGGCTTGCGGTCGTCGCGGTGCTTGAGCGCGGCCAGCCGCTCCATCGCCTTCTTCTGGAAGAGGTCGCAGCCGAGCGCGTAATAGGTGTCGGTCGGGTAGGCGACGATGCCGCCCGCGGTCAGCAAGGCGACCGCGCGCTGCACGTGGCGCGGCTGCGGATGCACCGGATCGATCGGCTGGATGGGAGCGCTCTTCTTCGCCACGACCGCCATGTTGGGGCCGCGCGCGGCGAGGAGCAAAAAATCGGGCGCCTCGAGAACTTGGCCTTGCGTCTCGAAGCAGAGAAAAAGTTGACGGAGGGTCTTCCGCCAAAGGCTTCAGGCCTCAGGCTTCAGGCTCATCATAAGATGAGTCCGAGGCCTGAGGCCCGCTGCCGAGCTACTCCTTGGTGCCCTTCAGATTGCCCATCTCGTCCAGTCCGGCAGCGGCGTTCTTCGCCGCCGCCGCGTCGCGGGCAACCTTCTTGCCTTGCTCGATCAACTCGCGGACCTTCTGCCCGCCCTTGTGACCGATCATCGAATAGAACTCGGGACCGCGGCTCGCGCGCACGCTCTCGCCGCCCTTCTTGCCGATCATTTCGTAGAACTCGTGCCCGCGCTCCGCCTTGACGGTCTCCCCGCCCTTGCGGCCGATCTGCTCGTAGAACGCCCGGCCACGCTCCTGGGCAACCTTGACACCGCCCTTGCGACCAGCTTCTGCAACCGTCATCCCGCCCTTCTTCGTCGTCTCGTCCGCCATCCCTGCCTCCGGTGGTTGGAAGGACCCCCCTCCCGCCCGCCTCAGGCGTCGCCTGGTCCGAGGCCTTTTTGAGGGGCCTCGGACCTCCTTCTTGATTTCAAGAAGCGGTCTACAGCAGCCGCTTCTTGCCCTGCTCGATGAGCTCGCGGACTTTCTGTCCGCCCTTCCTGCCGATCTCCTCGTAGAAAGAGGGGCCGTACTTGTCGCGGACGGCCTCGCCGCCTTTCTTCCCTCCGAGCTCACCACCCTTGCGGCCGATCTCCTGGTAGAACTCCACTCCGCGCTCGTCGCGGACGCGCTCGCCACCCTTGCGGCCAGCTTCAGAGACCGTCATTCCGCCCTTGCCGTTCCCGCGTGTCTTGATCATGCGATACCCCTTTCAAGACCCGCGTTACTCGTGCGCCGGTTCGACGACTTCGCCGCCCGGAGCCGGCGTCTGGTCGTCTTCTTCGTCGACCATCTTCGCCTTCACCGCCGCTGCCGCTGCCGCAACTGCCGCAGCCGCCTCGACCGCCGCCTTCTTGCCTTCCTCGATCAGAGTCCGCACGCGGTGGCCGCCCTTCTTGCCGATCTCCTCGTAGAACGGAGTCCCGCGCTCGGCCTTGACGGCCTCGCCGCCCTTCTTGCCGATGGCCTCGTAGAAGGCGGCGCCGCGCTCCGCCTTCACCGTGTCGCCGCCCTTCTTGCCGATCTGCTCGTAGAAGGCGCGGCCGCGCTCGGCCTTCACCGTCTCGCCGCCCTTGCGGCCAATCTCCTCGTAGAAGGAGTGCCCGTACTTATCGCGCACAGTCTGCCCGCCCTTGCGGCCGGCCTCGCTGACGCTCATCGTGCCCTTCTTCTTCGCCACCGTCTCGTCCGCCATCCCCCACCCCCCGATTTGTCCCCCGTAGGGGACGAAGTTGTTTCACCCGTCAGCGTTGCTGCCGACGCGTGTCTCGCTTTCGGCTCGTCGCCTTGCGGCCCGCGGCGATCAAGTCGCGGACGCGCTGGCCTCCAAGCCGGCCGATCTCCTGGTAGTACGCGACGCCTCGCTCCTCTTTGACAGCGAGGCCCCCCTTCCGTCCGCCGATCAGGCCCCCCAGCCGACCTGCTTCCTTCACCGTCATGCCGCCGGCGACACGCCGTCGCCGGGACGTCTTCAAGTTTGGTGCCGGCCGCTTGCTTGTCTTCCTGGTCGTCTTCCGGGTCGGCATGCCGTCGTTCCGTTCTGCAATCCTACTGCCACCTACATGTGGGCGCCGCTTCGTGTTGTTGGGCAACTCACAAGTAACAGCCGTAAGCTAGGTTGCCTAACGCCGCCCCGCAAGCTGGCAACCGTACGGGACCGCTAAGGAAAGGACTCAGCCCCGGCCCGCGAGGGAGGCGATCGCCGCCTGCACTGCCGCGACTACTGCGGCGCGTCTTGACGGGTCTGAAATTTTCCCAGAGCTGCCAGCCAAGGGAGCGCTCGACAGTTCCCTCAAGTAGAAGGCGTCGGTAGCGCGGTTCCCTTCTGTAGCAATGCGGGCGACTTCTATGCTCACGCCTGCCCTATGTAAAGCGTCGGCAATCGTGTGTAAAAGGCCAGGACGGTCCTGCGCGGTGACGTCGAGGATGGTCATGGCGCCGCTGGAGACGTCGTCCACGCGGACCTTGGTCTCGACGGTCGGCGCTCCAGCGCTGGCCCAGCTGGCGCGGCGCAGTCGCTTCTGCACCAGTTGGTGCGGATTTTCGGCTCCCGAGAGCAGCCGCAGCAGATCGCTGCGCGCCGCTTCCCAGCGCGTCTGGGCCGGGGCGCCGCTGCCGCCCGCCTCGCGAACTACGAATGTGTCGAGCGCGATGCCGCCCTCGAGCGAGTTCACCTCGGCGCCCAGGATGTCGATGCCGTTCGCCGCCAGCGCCGCCGAGAAGAGCGCGAGCAGGCCGGGCCGATCGTTGGCGAGCAGCGTGAGGTCCGCCTCCCCCGCGCCCGGACGGTGGAGGTCGCCGGCGAAGCCGGTCTTGCGCGCCACTGACCAGAGCTTGAGGTGTCGCGCGGCAGCTTCCGGCCGGGCGGTGGTCAGGTAGCGCTCGGGAAGCACCTTGACGAAGTCGGGCACCAGCGCCGCCTGCTCGCCTGCCAGGGGAGCGATGCGCCCGGCGAGCCGCTCCCGCCGCTGCTCGACCGACTGGGCGTGGACCGACCCGGTCGAGAGCAGCGCGGTCCGGGTCTTCTCGTAGAGCGTGCGAAGCAGGTGGGCCTTCCACTTGGTCCAGTTCTCCGGCGAGACCGAGGCCATGTCCGCGTAGGTCAAGAGGTAGAGCATGTCGAGCCGCTCGACCGTCTCCACCTCGCGGGCGAAGCTCTCCACCAGCTCGGCATCCTCCAGATCGCGCCGCTGCGAGATCATGCTCATGCGCAGGTGGGCGAGGACCAGCCACTCGACGTCGCGGGCGTCGCCGGGGTCGAGGCCGATGCGCTGCGCGTAGGCCCGCACCAATTCGCCCCCGCGCGCCGAGTGGTCGGGCCCGAGTCCCTTGCCCAGGTCGTGGAAGAGCAGGCCCAGCATCAGGACCAGCGGGCGCTGCTGGGCGCGGGCGATGCGGGTCAGGTCGGGCTCGAGGTCCACCAGCGCGTCGGCGCGCAGCTGCATCATGCGCTGGAGGGCGAAGACGGTGTGCGTGTCGACCGTGTATACGTGGTATAAAGAGTGCTGGGCGCGGGCGCGCAGCCGGGCCACCTCCGGAAAGAGCGCGCCGATCACGCCCAGCTCGTGCAGCGGCAAGAGTGCGCCGCCGTCGCTGCCTTCGCGGACCAGCAGCTGCCAGAACTCGAAGTGGGCCTCGCGGTCGTTGGCCAGCTGCGGGCCCAGGCGCTGCAGCTCCTGCACGAGGAGGTCGCGGGCGTAGCTGTAGACGGGCAGCGCGTGGTTCTCGGCGACGGTGTAGAGGCGGATGAGGTCGGCGGGCCGGCGCGCGAAGACGTCGCGGTCGTTGACGGTCACGCGCCCGTCCCAGATCTTGAAGGCCGCGTCGATGGGCGACGGCTTGGGAGCGCGGCGGGCGGCGAGGCGCCCGAGGATGGGCTTGGGCGCGTCCTCGACGGCGCAGCGGTCGATGAGCGCGTCGGAGGCGCGGGCGACCTCGAGCAGCGCGATGAAGGCGTCGCGCATCAGCTTCTCGACGCCCAATTCGCCGCCGGCGTCGTCGGTGTAGCCGAGCGCCAGCGCCAGCTTGCGCTGGTTGTCGAAGGTCAGGCGGTCGTCGCGGCGGTTGGTCGAGTAGTGCAGCTCGTTGCGGAAGCGCCAGAGCAGGTCGCGGGCGAGGCGCGTGGCGGCCACCACGCGGGCGGGCAACAGGCCGCGCTCGCCGGCTTCGCCGAGGCCGGCCACCTTGTGGCGGACGCGGGCGATCCAGAGGGCCGACTGCAGATCGCGCAGCCCGCCCTTGCCCTGCTTGAGGTGCGGCTCGAGCAGCCACACCGAGCCGCCGTAGCGCTTGCGGCGCTCGGTGTATTCCTCCAGCTTCTCGGCGATGAACTCCTCCACCCGCCGCGCCTCCAGCTCGGTGACGGTGGCGCGCTCGAGCCCTTTGAAGAGCTGGGCGTCGCCGGCCACCAGGCGGCCGTCGAGCATGGCGGTGCGGATGGTGTGGTCCTCGCGCGCCAGCTGGACGCACTGGTCGAGGGTGCGCGCCGCGTAGCCCGCCTCGAGCCCGGTGTCCCAGAGCCCGCGGTGGAACTTCTCGGCGATCTGGTTCGCCTGCACGCGGGTGGCCGCGTCGTCGTCGGGGAGGAGCGCCAGGAGGTCGATGTCGGAGCGCGGCGAGAGCTCGCGGCGCCCGTATCCGCCCGTGGCCACCAGCGCCAGCGGCGGCTCGGCGGCGCCCACTTCGGCACAGATGGCGCGGAACAGCTCGGTGACGATCTCGTCGGTGAGGGCGGAGATGGCGCGCACCACCTCCTGCCCGCCGACGCCCTTGCGGTGGCGCTCGAGGATCTCGGCCCGCCCCTGCGCGAGGCGCGCTTTCGCTGTCTCCACCGCTGCGGTCATGCCGGCACAATAACAAGGTGCGGTTCAGATCGACGGTGAACCTTTGCGCGGCGGAGCCGGGGGTGAGGAGGGAGGATCGCCGCGGGGCGGCTCCTTGCGCGCCGGCTCCTGCGCGGGCGGCTCGCGGCGGGCGGGCTCTCCGCTGGGCGGGTCCTTGCGCCTTGGTTCGCTTGCGGGCGGGTCCTTCTCGGGCAGAGGTTTCGGGTCGGGCATCGGGGAACCCTACCGGGGCGGACCGGTCACCGTCCGGCCCCTCGGGGCATTTTGTACGAAATGCGCGAAAGCGCTCGTTACGGGACCAGCGCGATTCGGCGGCGGGCGTCGACGAAGTCCTTCACGCCGCGGGCGATGGCCTCGGCGGTCCCCTCCTGGAAGCGCGCGCTCTTGAGCCGCGCCTCCTCGGCAGGGTTGGAGATGAAGCCGGTCTCCACCAGGATCGACGGCATGTGCGTTCCCAGCAGCACGTAGAAGAGGGCCTGCTTGATGCCGTGGTCGCGAACGGCGCCGACGCGGCTGCGCAGGGTGCGGACCAGCGAGGCCTGCACCGACTGCGCGAGATCACGGGCGTCGCCGGCGTTCGACTTGGTGGCGAGGTCGGCGAGGATGAGGCGGAGGTCGCTGACGGTGCGGTCGGCGTCGGCGTTCTCGAAGGCGGCCAGCCTGGCTGCGTAGCGGTCGCTCGCGACGTTCAGCGTCCAGGTCTCGACGCCCTCGAGCTTACGCTTGCGGGCGGCGTTGCAGTGGATGGAGACGAAGAGGTCGGCGTGGGACTCGTTGGCAATGCGGGTGCGCTCGTCGAGGGAGACGAAGGTGTCGTCGCTGCGGGTCATGATCGCCGCGAAGCCCAGCGCCTTGAGGCGGACCACGACCTTGCGGGCGATGGCGAGGGCCATCTCCTTCTCGCGCACGCCGTGCGGACCGATGGCGCCGGTGTCCTTGCCGCCGTGGCCGGCATCGACCACCACGCGGCGGATCTTGAGCCCGAGCTGGGCGGCGAGCGAGCTGTGGGAGGCGAGCGCGGTGGCGCGCAGCTCGCGGGCCTTGGCGGCGGTGGCCGGCTCTTCCTCAGACTCGGTGAGCGCGGCGACGGCGTTCTTCACCGCCCGCACGATGGGCGTACTGCGCGAAGGAGGATTTGCCGGCGCCTCGGGCTCGGGCAGGTCGTCCTCTTTCGCCGCGGCGGTCGCCGGCTTCCGGGCCGCAAGGCCAGGCTTGTCGGGATCGATCGGCGCCTTTGCGGCCGCAATCTTTTCGGCTGCCGGCCGCGCGGGCGTCGTGGCCTGCGCGTCGCGGACCATCTCTTCGATGACCTTGGCCGCCTCGTGGCCGACATCGACGTCGGGTTCGCGCGTCGCGGTGCTCGCGGGAGGGGCGGGCTCGTCGGCGTCGTCGTCCTGATCGTCGCCGACGGCGACCGGCTTCTGCGACTTCGGCTCGAGCGGCCGGACTTCGGAGCCTTTCGTCGCGACAACATGTCCGGCAGGACGGGCGACGGTCGGTTGAGCCGCGGATGCCGGAGCCGCGGGCACCTTGGCTGCGACGATGGAGTCCGGGGCCTTCGCTGCCGGCGGCGTGCTGATCGCCTTGGCGTCCTGCGGATACCGCTCTGCCAGACGCCGCGCCGCCGAAGCCCCTTCCTGCGGGTCCTGGGCGCGCGTCGCCAATCCCAACGCGGCCGCCAGCGCCTGCGCGCCGGTGGGTCCCGGATAATCTTCGTCCACCCTGCGCAGCGCGGCGATGGCCGAGCGCGCGTCCAGCGGCGAGCGCGTCACGTCCCACAGCTCTGCCCGCGCGCGCGCCGCGGTGAGCGCCGCCTCGGCAGCGCGCGGACCAGCGGGCGCCGCCTTGACCGCCGCCTCGAGCTCGCGCAGCACCGCTTCCCACCCGTCGCGATAACGGCGGCGCCGGGCGTCGGAGCGCAGCTTCTCCAGCGAGGCGCGGCCCTTCTCGAGCAGCCTCGCCTGGACCGCTGCGGCGCGGGACACAGACCCTGCAGCGCCTGCGCGAGCGGCACCCGGCATCAGTGCAAGAACGGCTGCGAGGACGAGCGAGCGCACAGGCGCACGCTCTCACGGCGGATCGTTCCGTCAACTTTTGTGTGCGTGTTTTCTCTTCATCGGTACCTGCGCATCCCCGCCGCGGCGAAGAGGCAGCGCGAGAGCCGCTCGGCCTCGCGCCACCTCCGCCTGCGCGCCCCCTCCCGCAGGACCGACCAGGCGAGCACCCCGCAGATGGCGATGACCACGAGCGCGCTCACTGCAGCACCACTGCATCGGTCTCGAGGTTCAGCTGCCCGCGCACCGCCGCGTTGGGGACCGCCTTCAGCTCGCGCCGGCTCCCGCACCGGCACCGCTTCAGCGAGGCGAGGTACGCGGGCCAGGTGGCCTCGCGCACGAACTCCGCCGAAGCGGACCCGCACCGCGCCACCAGCGCCTCGTGCCTCTTCTGCGCGTACTCCACGCTCTTCTCGATGAGCAGGCGGTTGCACGAGGGGCACCGCCAGATCTTCGTCGACTCGGCCGTCATTGCTTCCTCCGTTCGAGGCAGCTCGCCTCACGGAAAGAAGCCTACAGAGGGGGTCTGACAATCCGTTCAGTGCCCGGAAGAAGTCCTTACAGGACGGCCACTTGGGCCTACCGCGGACCTGATCTCGATCTGCGCCCGCTCCATCTCCACCAGCCGCTCCTCGAGATCCTTGCGGAAGGCGACGAGGTCGCGGCCCAGCGATTCGATGCCCACCTCGTTCTTCAAGTTCACGCGGAAGTCGGTGGACGCCTGCGCGCGATCCTTCGCCGCCTGCCGGTTCTGGCTCATCATGATGAGCGGGCCCTGCACGCCGACGAGGATGCCGAGGAAGAGGTTGAAGAACTGGTACGGATAGGCGTCGAACGGCTTCTGCACGAACGCGTTCATCGCCGCCCAGAGGAAGGTCAGCCCGACCAGCCCGAGGATGAAGGCCCACGAGCCGTTCAGCTCCGCCACGCGGTCGGCGAGCTTGTCGCGCCAGGAGAGGTTGTCCTCGAACTCCTTGACCACGTCCTTGGCGGCGCGCTGGCTGAGCAGCTGGTTGGTGTCGCGCAGCCGCACCGCCATCTCGGAGAGGATGGCCAGGACCGCCGCCTCGCTGCGCACGATGTCGCTGACGAAGTGCTCGCGCTGCAGCTCGAGCAGCACGCAGTCCGTCCTGGCCACGGCGGTGGCCGAGCGCGGCTTCTCGTCGAAGAGGGCCAGCTCGCCGAAGTGCTCGCCCTCGGCGACCTCCTTCAGGTCCACCCGCTCGACGCCTGCCTCGGGCGGCAGGAAGATCTCCAGCGTCCCCGAGAGGACGAGGAACATGGCGCTGCCGGTGTCTCCCTTGGAGAAGACCATCTCCCCCGCCCGGTAGCGCCGCTCGACCAACCGCTGCGAGAGCGAGATGCGCGCGCCTTCGGAGAGGCCTTTGAAGAGCGGCACGCGCTCGAGCAGCTCGTGGCGATGCATCGGGCCATGATCCGCCCGCAGCGGTGCTGAAGGCAAGAATCAGTATGCGAACGGCGGCGCGCGTCGGCCCGCCGCCGAGGAGGAGATCAAGGACGCTAGCCGGTTGCGCTGCGTCTGTTCCTTCTTCGCGCTCATCACCCAGAAGGCCGCAGTCCGGCGGTACCAAGGCGGCTGCTCCCCGAAAAAAGCCCACGCCTCCCTGCTGGCCGCGAACTCCTTTCGATAGGCCGGCGCCAGCGTCCGGGGGCGGTTTTCGAAGGAGTAGATCCCGGCGCGCGCCGGATTGCGCTCGCGGAAAGCGCGGAGACCCGGCTCCGCCATGCGGCCTTGGGCGGTGAGCCGGGCGACGTGGCGCAGATTGACTGCGCTCCAGATGCTGTTCTTTTTCCGGGGCGTGAAACGGATCGAATAACTCTGCTCGTCGAGCCCGGTGCGCACGCCGTCGATCCAGCCGTAGCAGAGAGCTTCGTCCAGCGCCTCCGCATAGCGCATGCCGCCGTGCCCGGAGCCAACCTTGTAGAAGCCGACTAGCAACTCGCTCGCCGATGCATGTCGCCTTGCCAGCCAGCCGCGAAAGGCGGCGGCGGTCTTGAAAAATCTCATCGCAGCTTCTTCTGCTGCGCGTCGAGCCAGAGCAGGGCATCGAGCGGCGCGGTGCGCGAGAGGTCGAGCTGGCGCAGCGCCTCGAGGAGCGGGTGCTCGGGAGCGGGCGTCGGCGCGAAGAGGCCGAGCTGATCGCGCTGCTTGCGCCGCGAGCCCGCCAGCGCCGGCCGCCCCGCCTCGTCCAGCTCCTGCGCCTCGAGGTTGGCGAGAATTTCCCGCGCCCGCCGCAGCACCGCCTCGGGCAGCCCCGCGAGCTTGGCGACATGGATGCCGTAGCTGCGCGACGCCGCCCCGGCCACCACCTTGCGCAGGAAGACCACGCGGCCCTCGACCTCGGTGACCGCCATGGTCAGGTTGACCGCGCGCGGCTTCTCGCGGGCGAGGTCGGCGAGCTCGTGGTAGTGCGTCGCGAAGAGCGTGCGCGCCAAGACCACGTCGTGCAGGTGCTCGGCGATGGCCCACGCCAGCGCCAGGCCGTCGAAGGTGCTGGTGCCGCGGCCCACCTCGTCGAGCAGCAGCAGCGAGCGCGGCGTCGCCTGGTGCAGGATGCGGGCGCACTCGGCCATCTCGACCATGAAGGTGCTCTGGCCGCGCGCCAGATCGTCGGCCGCGCCGACCCGGGTGAAGAGCCGGTCCACCAGCCCGATGCGCGCCCGCGCCGCCGGCACGAACGAGCCCGCCTGCGCCAGGATCGTGATCAGCGCGGCCTGCCGCATGGCCGTGCTCTTGCCGGCCATATTGGGCCCGGTCAGGACCAGCAGGCGGCGCTGCCCGTCGAGGAAGAGGTCGTTGGGCACGAAGGGGCCCTCGCCCGCCGCCTGCAGCGCGCGCTCGACCACGGGATGGCGGCCTTCGACGATCTCGAGGACGTCGGAGCCATCGACCAGCGGCCGCACCCAGCCGGACTCCGCCGCCGTCCGCGCCAGCGAGAGCAGCGCGTCGGCCTGCGCCACCGCCTCGGCGCAGGCGCGCAACTCGGCGCTGCGGGCCACCACGGCGGCGCGCAGCTCCTCGAAGATCTGCAGCTCGAGCGCGTTGCGCCGCTCCTCGGCGGTGAGCACCCGCGACTCGTGCTCGGCCAGCGCGGGGGTGACGAACCGCTCCGCGCCCACCGTCGAGGACTTGCGCTGGTAGCCGGGGGGCACCAGGTGCAGGTTCGATTTGGTAATCTCGATATAGAAGCCGAAGATTTTGTTATAGCGAATCTTCAGGGAGCCGATGCCGGTGCGGGCGCGCTCCTCGGCCTCCATCGCCGCGATGGCCTCGCGCCCGCCGTGCGCCAGCAGGGAGAGCTCGTCCAGCTCGGGCCGGAATCCCGCGCGCACGAAGCCCGGCTCGCGTCCGGCCGGCACCTCGTCGGCGAGCGCCCGCTCGAGCAGCGCCGCCAGGCCGGGCAGCGCGCGCAGGGGCTCTGCCAGCGCCTGCAGCAGGGGCGCCGCGCACTTCTGCAGCCGCGCCGCCAGCGCGGGAAGCTTGCGCAGCGACCCGCGCAGTCCACTCAGATCGCGCGGCCCGCCCTGCCCCATCGCCAGCCGCCCGACGAGCCGCTCCAGGTCGAGCACCGCGCGCAGCGACTCGCTCACCTCTTCGCGCAGCACCGCCGCCAGGGTCAGCTCCTCGACGGCGTCCTGCCGCGCCCGGATCGAGTCGAGCTCCAGCAAGGGCGCGAGCAGCCAGCGCAGCAGCATCCGCCCGCCCGCGGCGGTCAAGGTCCGGTCCACCACCGAGAGCAGCGTGCCGGTGCGCCGCCCGTCGGGGCCGCGGAAGAGCTCGAGGTTCTGCACCGCGCCCGGATCGATCCAGAGCAGGCGCGACGGCTGCTCCACCTGGACCCGGACCACGTGCTGCGCCAGGGACCGCTGCGTCTCCTGGAGATAGGCGAGCGCCTCCGCCGTGGCCTGCAGCGAGAGCGGGTCGCGCAGCCCGAAGCCGTCCAGCGTGCCGAGCCCGAGGTGGCGCTTGAGCAAGAGCTCCGCGGAAGCCACGTCGCGGAAGGCGCGCGGCTCGAGGCGCAGCGCCCCGCTCGCCCGCCGCATTTCCTCGCCGCGCGCGAAGTTCTCGGGGACCAGCACCTCGCGCGGCCGCACCCGCGAGAGCTCGTCGAGCGCCTCCTGGAACGACCCGGGCGCAAGCGCGCGCAGCTCGCCGGTCGAGGCGTCGAGGAGCGCCACCGCCGCGCGGTCGCCCTCGAGCATGAGCGCCGCCAGCCAGAGGGGATCGCGCGCCTCGAGGACCTCCTCGTCCACCAGCGTGCCGGGCGTGACCAGCCGGACGATCTCGCGCCTCACCAGCGACTTGCCGGGCGCGGGCAGCTCCACCTGATCGCAGATGGCCACCTTGTGCCCCGCCGCCACCAGCCGCGCGATGTAGCCGCGCGCCGCATGGTGCGGGACGCCCGCCATCGGCACCCGGTCGTCGCCCTTGGCGCGGCTGGTCAGCGTGATGCCGAGCAGCTGCGCGGCCACCCGCGCGTCGTCGTAGAACAGCTCGTAGAAGTCGCCCAGGCGGAAGAAGAGCAGCGCGTCCTTCGCCTGCGCCTTCGCCTCGTGGTACTGGCGCAGCATCGGGGTGACCGGCGCTGCCTCTGGCAGGTGTGAAACCGGCTCGGCCACGGCGTCACTACTACCACGCCGTGAAATGCCCAGCGCTCCCATCCGTTGAGATCCCCAAGATGAGATCTGCCCTGCTCCTGCTGGTGGCCGCCGCCTCCGTCCGCGCAGAGACCGCAACCGTCCTCCCGGAGGAGTCCACCTTCATGCGCACCGCCCACGCGGCGCGGCGCACCGGCCCGCGCATCGTGGTGGACGGGCGCATGGACGAGCCGGCCTGGCAGGCGGCGCCGCTCGAGGACGCCTTCACCCAGGTGAGCCCCGACGAGGGCAAGCCCGCCTCCGTGCACACCGCCTTCCGCGTCCTCTGGGACGACGAGTTCCTCTACTTCGGCGCCATCTGCGACGACCCCGAGCCGCCCACCGCCACCTTGAGCCGGCGCGACCGCTTCATCGAAGGCGACACCGTCCAGTTCGACCTCGACACCACGCTCGACCGCCGCACCGCCTACCACTTCCAGGTCTACGCGGCGGGCCAGCAGCTGGACGCGCTGCACTTCAACGACAACGACTTCACCACCGACTGGGACGCCGCCTGGGAGTCCGCCGTGGCCAGCAGCGACAAGGGCTGGTCGGTGGAGATGAAGATCCCGCTGCGGTCCTTGCGCATCCCCGAGAACGTCAAGGTGATGGGCTTCAACGTCTACCGCAAGCTGTCGCGGCGGCAGGAGGAGGACCAGTGGCGCTTTCGCCCCAACGGGCGGCCGGGCGACGTCTCCCGGCTGGGGCTCATCGACGGCATCGAGGGCATCCACCCGGTCAAGGAGCTGGAGCTGCGGCCGTACCTTGCCGGCAAGTACCTGCGCAACATCCCCTCGCACGCGAAGCCGCAGGGCGAGCTGAGCAGCTGCGCCACGCTGGCCTTCGACGCCGACCGGCAGGCCGGCATCTGCGCCGGGCTCGACCTGCGCTACAACCTCGCCAGCGATCTGGCGCTGGTGGGGACGCTCAACCCCGACTTCGGCCAGGTGGAAGCCGACCAGCGCGTCCTCAACCTGACCACGTTCGAGACCTTCTTTCCGGAGAAGCGGCCCTTCTTCCTCGAGGGGCTCGACCTCTTCAAGGTGCCGCTCCGGTTCGACGTCGGCGGACCCTATGGCGGCGACGCCTACCAGATCTTCTACTCGCGGCGCATCGGCCGCGGCACGCCCAGCCACGACGACCTCGGCCTCGGCAGCGACCAGACCATCGTCTACCAGCAGCCGTCGGTGCCGGTGCTGGGCGCGGCCAAGCTCTCGGGCACGGTGGGCGGCGCCAGCGTCGGCCTGCTCACCGCCCTCGAGCCGCGGGTCTCGGCGCAGGTGCTGCAGGCGGGCGGGCCCATCGGCGATCTGCGCACGGTGGAAGCGCGCAGCGATTCGGTGCTGCGGGCGCGCGCGCCCCTGGGCGACCGCGGTTTCGCGGGAGTCACCGGCACCGCCGTCGATCCGATCTTCACCAGCCCCGCGGGCGGCCTCGACCGGCGCCACGCGCACGTCGGCGAGGGCGACGTCATCGTCTACAACGCCGACCGCAGCTGGGACTTCACCGCCCAGGGCGCCGGCTCGCTGCTGACGCTCAACCCGCCCGGCACGCTGCGCGACGGCACCTTCCAGGGCGAGACCTCGAGCGGCTTCGCCACCTCGGGACGCCTGCACCACTCGGAGGAGTACTGGGCCGCCGCCGCCCACGCCGACTTCCTCTCGCCCGAGTTCACCACCAACGACCTGGGCTTCATGCCCCGCGCCAACCTCTTTCGCAGCATGGCGTACCTGGCCGTGCGCGATCCGCATCCCAACGACAAGTGGCAGTCCTGGCAGCTGCTGCTAGGGGGCAAGGAGGTGCAGGACTCGCGCTTCGCCCACCGGCTCGACCGAGACGGGTTCCTCGAAGCCTGGATCAACACCAAGTCGTTCTGGTTCGTCGACACCGGCGTGGACTTCTTCACGCCGGCGGTGGACGACCGGGAGTTGGCCGATGGCACGCCCTTCGAGAAGCAGGGCTTCGGCTACTGGTACGGCTTCATCTCCACCGACTCGCGCGAGCCGCTGCAGCTGCAGTTCAACTGGACGCAGGGGCGCGCCTGGCCGCGCTTCGAGCGCACCAACCAGGCCGAGGTGACGCTGGTGGTCCGGCCGATGCCGCAGCTCGATGGATCGTTCGACGTCTCGTACAACGAGAACGCGGGCACGTATCGACAGATCCGGACGGCGAGTCCGCTGCCCGGCGACGGCGATCCGACGGCGACCTTCGACCGCACGGTGGCGACGCAGCAGCGGCGCGAGTACCTGATCGCGAAGCAGCAGGCGCGCAGCGTCTCGGCCACGCTGCGGGCCACCTGGTCGTTCACGCCGCACCTGACGCTGCAGGGGTACGCGCAGCTCTTCACCGCCGGCATCGCCTATGGATCGCCGCTGCGCGCCACCGTCGAGCCGGGACGGCGCACGGTGCGCATCGACGAGCTGCGCCCGGCGCTGGCCGCCGACCTGGCGCCAAACGCCGATGACCGGCAGGCGGGGCTGAACGTCAACGTCATCCTGCGCTGGGAGTGGCGCACCGGCTCCACTTTTTACCTGGTCTACGCGCACCAGAGCTCCAACGACCTGACGCCGCCGCAGCTGGGCCTCGACTTCCACCGCGAGCTGTCTGCGCTCTCGGACCGCGGCGTCGCCCACGGCGACACCGTGCTGGTCAAGATCGACCTGCTCTCCGCCCTCTAGGAGCTCGTTGGCGTATTCGCCAACGCGACGAAGGAGAAAGCCGGAGGCGGCTCCTGTCCAGCGGCCAGGGCTCGGAGACGCCCGGCCGTCGGGCT